>JAYFSB010000015.1:0-12080 GCA_040946865.1 Burkholderia sp. | reverse complement strand
ACTCATCGCGCCGCGTACGTTTGCGCTTCGTCTCGAAGCCTGCACCCTCGTCAGCCGCCACCGCCAGCGTTTGCTGTCTCATTCTCGTTTGCCTGGCTCGGGTCATATCCACCGATCTATAACGGCTAGACCACGGGGACGGTGAACTTGATCAGCATTGCCTTAAGGCGCGATGCGTTACAAATCTGGCGGTGCCGCGCCCGCGGCTTGCCGCTTTTCCGATTCCGTTTTCCGTTTGTCTGACAGACTGACCGACTCCATGATCGATACGCCATTGAGGCTCCCGCTCAACCGTGCCGTACTCCTACTGATCCTGCTGGGCCTCGCCCTGATCTGGTTCAGCCCGCTCGGGCTGCGCCATCTAATCCCCAGTGACGAAGGCCGCTACGCCGAAATGGCGCGCGAGATGTTCGTGACCGGTGACTGGATCACGCCGCGCTACAACGGCTACAAGTATTTCGAAAAGCCGCCGCTGCAGACCTGGCTCAATGCCCTGAGCTTCGCCTTGTTCGGCATCGGGGCCTGGCAGGCGCGCCTCTACACGGCTCTGGTCAGTTTCGACGGGATCCTGCTGGTGGGCTACACCGGCGCGCGCGTGTTCAACCCGCTGGCGGGCCTGTGCGCCGCGGTGGTACTGGCCGCCTCGCCGTACTGGAACCTGATGGGCCACTTCAACACGCTCGACATGGGCCTGTCGTTCTGGATGATGGTCACGCTCTGCGCGCTGCTGCTGGCCCAGCGGCCGGGCCTGACCACCGGCGCGACGCGCGGCTGGATGTGGCTGTGCTGGGCCTCGATGGCGCTCGCGGTGCTCTCTAAGGGGCTGATCGGCGTGATCCTGCCCGGTGCGGTGCTGGTGCTCTACACGTTGATCGTTCGCGACTGGGCGCTGTGGAAGCGCCTGCACTTGGTCAGCGGCCTGGTGATCTTCTTCGCGATCGCTACGCCTTGGTTCGTACTGGTGCAGCAGCGTAATCCCGAATTCCTCGACTTCTTCTTCGTGGTCCAGCATTTCCGCCGCTACCTGACGCCCGAGCAGAACCGCCCTGGCCCCGTTTACTATTTTGTCGCGGTGCTGCTGGTGGGCTTTCTGCCTTGGCTGTCGATCGCCGTGCAGAGCCTGCGCCACGCCTGGTGCATGCCGCGCCAGCCCAACGGCTTCGCGCCGATGACGATGCTGCTGGTCTGGAGCGGCTTCATCTTCCTGTTCTTCAGCGCCTCGCATTCGAAGCTGGTGTCCTACGTGCTGCCGATCGCGCCCTCGCTGGCCCTGGTGCTGGGGGCCTACCTGCCGCTGGTGGCGCGCGAGCGCTATCGCCGACACTTGATCGGCTATCTGCTGTTCCTGGTCGTGGCCGCCGCCGGCTGCGCGGTGCTCGGCCAGTTGGGTGATGAGCACACCCCGAACTCGCAGTACGTGGCGTTCCAGCACTGGGTCTGGGCGGCGCTGGCGGTCGCCTTCGTGCTGACTCTGGTAGCAGCGCTGTGGATCAACCACCGCGGCAAGGCTGTCATCGCCACCACCTTCGTGTTCGGCCTCGCCTGGCTGCTGCTCAGCACCATTGGCGGCATCGGTCACGATGCGTTCGGCCGCTACAGCTCGGGCGCGCTGCTGGCACCGGCGATCCGCGCCGAATTCGCCCGGCTTCCGCCCGACACGCCGTTCTACGCGGTCGAGATGCTCGACCACACACTGCCCTTCTACGTCGGCCATACCACCACCCTGGCGGCCTACCAGGACGAACTCGGCTTCGGCATCTCGCGCGAGCCGCAGAAATGGGTGTCGACCATCGAGAAATGGGAGCGCCGCTGGCGCGCCGCGCCCGCCGCGATCGCGGTGATGCGCCCCGAGCGCTACGAGGCGCTGCTCAAGGCCGGCCTACCGATGAAACTGATCGCGCGCGACAACCGCCGCGTGGTCGTCAAGAAGCCCCAATCCTCAGGAAAGCCGAGCCGATGAATCCCGTTTCGCTCGTCTGTATTGTCACCGGCGTGCTGCTCAACGCCTGCGCGCAACTGCTGCTGAAGGCCGGCGTCAATGCCGTCGGCCATTTCGAGTTCTCGCGCGCCAACATCATCCCGGTCGGCTTCAAGATCGCCACCCAGCTGCCGATCATCGGCGGGCTGGGCTGCTACGTGCTAAGCGTGGTGGCCTGGATCGCCGGCCTGTCGCGCGTCGAAGTCTCGATCGCCTACCCGATGCTTTCGCTCGGCTACGTGGTCAATGCCTTCGCTGCCTGGTACCTGTTCGGCGAGGTGCTGTCAGTACAGCGCCTGATCGGCATCGGCATCATCCTGGTCGGCGTGCTGGTGCTCGCGCGCAGCTGAGGCACGGAAGGGACGAAGCTGCGGCATCGCGGCTTCCTCCTATTCCCCTCACAAAAAGAGACGTTGTAATCTCGCGAACCAGTGTTTAATGCGCATGCCGGATCGCGAAAGATCCAACTTCATTTAAAGACTATCGCCGCTATGAGCCCGACACCCGTGCCGTTCTTGCCGCTCACCCGACCGGAAATTGATGAGGAAACCATCCAGGGCGTCGCCGAGGTGCTCCGTTCCGGCTGGATCACCACCGGCCCGCAAAACCAGCGTTTCGAGGCCGCTCTGTCCGAGTATTGCGGCGGGCGTCCGGTGCGCAGCTTCAACTCGGGAACCGCGACGCTCGAGATCGGGCTGCGCATCGCCGGCGTCGGTGCCGGCGACGAGGTGATCACAACCCCGGCGAGCTGGGTCGCCACCGCCAACGTGATCCTCAAGGTGGATGCCACGCCAGTGTTCGTCGACATCGACCCGGCCACCCGCAACCTCGACCTTGGCGCGCTCGAGCGCGCCATCACGCCGCGCACCAAGGTCGTGATCCCGGTCTACCTGGCCGGGCTGCCGGTAGACATGGACCGGCTCTACGCGATCGCCCGCGAGCACAAGCTGCGCGTGCTCGAGGACGCCGCGCAGGCGCTCGGCTCGACCTGGAAGGGCAAGCGCATCGGCGAGTTCGGCGACATCGTCTCGTTCAGCTTCCACCCGAACAAAAACGTCACCTCGATCGAGGGCGGCGCGCTGGTGCTCAACAACGAGGACGAGGCGATCCTGGCCCAGAAGTACCGCCTACAGGGCGTGACGCGCACTGGCCTGGACGGTATGGACTGCGACGTGCTGGGCGGCAAGTACAATCTGACTGATGTCGCCGCTCGCGTCGGCCTCGGCCAGCTCGCGCAGATCGAGCGTTTCACCGAGCAGCGCCGGCACCTGGCGCGCGCCTACTTCGCCGCCTTCGAGGCGAGCCCGGCGCTGGGCGTGGGCCTGCCGATCGCCGATTTCGAGCACGGCAACTGGCATATGTTTCAGATCACCCTGCCGCTCGAACGGCTCTCGCTCACGCGCTGCGCGTTCATGGAGCAGCTCAAGGAAGCCAGCATCGGCTCGGGCGTGCACTACCCGGTGATCCACCTGTTCACGTTCTATCGCGCGCGCGGCTTTCACGAAGGCATGTTCCCTCATGCCGAGCGCTTCGGCGCGTCGACCGTCACGCTGCCGCTGTTTACGCAGATGAGCGAGGCGGATGTCGGGCGCGTGGTCGAGGCAGTCAACCAGATTTGCGAACGATACGGAAAATAAGTGAAAATGACTCACCCTGAAACACGCGCCACGAACTCGGAAGTCTCGATCGTCATCCCTGTGTACAATGAGGAAGCCGGGCTCGCCGCACTCTTCGCCCGACTGTATCCCGCGCTCGATGCGCTCGATGCGTCGTACGAAGTTATCTTCATCAACGACGGAAGCCGCGACCGCTCGGCAGCCCTGCTCGCTGAGCAGTTCCGCAAGCGCCCCGACACCACGCGCGTGGTTTTGCTCAACAGCAACTACGGCCAGCACATGGCGATCCTCGCCGGCTTCGACCAGTCGCGCGGCCAGATCGTGATTACGCTCGACGCCGACCTGCAGAACCCGCCCGAGGAGATCGGCAAGCTGGTGCACAAGATGCGCGAGGGCTACGACTATGTCGGCACGATCCGCATGCAGCGCCAGGACAGCCTGTTCCGCCGCAAGGCTTCGGCCGCGATGAACCGGCTGCGCGAGCACATCACGCGCATCAAAATGACCGACCAGGGCTGCATGCTGCGCGCCTACAACCGCCCGATCATTGATACCATCAACCGCTGCGGCGAGGTCAACACCTTCATCCCGGCGCTGGCCTACACCTTCGCGCAGAACCCGACCGAGATCGACGTCGCGCACGAGGAACGCTGCGCGGGCGAATCGAAGTACTCGCTGTACAGCCTGATCCGCCTGAACTTCGACTTGGTCACCGGCTTCTCGGTGGTGCCGCTGCAATGGCTGTCCTTCGTCGGCGTGATCCTGTCGATCGGCTCGGCCGCGCTGTTCCTGCTGCTGCTGATCCGCCGCTTTATCGTTGGGGCGGAAGTCCATGGCGTGTTCACGCTGTTCGCCATCACCTTCTTCCTGCTCGGCGTGATCATCTTCGCGCTGGGCCTACTCGGCGAGTACATCGGTCGGATCTACCAGCAGGTGCGTGCGCGGCCGCGCTACCTGATCCAGACCGTGCTCGAGGAACGCGCCGAGCGTGCCCACCTGCCGCTGCCGAGCACCGCCGGCGAGGCCTCGTGATGAAGCCGCGCGCGGTCGTCTTCGCCTATCACAACGTCGGCGTGCGCTGCCTGCAGGTGCTGCTCGCGCGCGGAGTCGAAGTTGCCCTGGTGGTCACCCACGAGGACAGTCCGAGCGAGAACATCTGGTTCGGCAGCGTCGCCTCGGTGGCGCATGAGCACGGCATCGCGGTGATCATGCCGGCCGATCCGGCCGGCGCGGAACTGCGCGAGGCAGTTGCCGCCGCGCAACCGGATTTCATCTTTTCGTTCTATTACCGGCACATGCTGCCGGTCGCGCTGCTCGCGCTGGCCGCGGGCGGTGCTTACAACATGCATGGCTCGCTGCTGCCAAAGTACCGCGGCCGTGTGCCGACTAACTGGGCGGTGCTGCGCGGCGAGACCGAAACCGGCGCGACCCTGCACGAGATGGCAGCCAAGCCCGACGCGGGTGCCATCATCGACCAGACCGCGGTACCGATCCTGCCCGACGACACCGCCGCCCAGGTATTCGACAAGGTCACCGTGGCCGCCGAGCAGACGCTCTGGCGCGTGCTGCCGGCTCTGTTGGCCGGCGAGGCACCGCACCTGCCGAACGACCTCTCGCAAGGCAGCTACTTCGGTGGGCGTAAGCCCGAGGACGGCCGCCTCGACTGGTCGAAGCCGGCCGCCGAGGTCTATAACCTGATCCGGGCAGTCGCGCCCCCTTATCCGGCGGCCTTCACCGAACTGCACGGCCGCCGCTTCGTGGTCACCCGCGCGCGCCCGGCCGCCCCCGACTCGGCGGCAGCGAAAGCCGTGCAGGATTTGCCGCCGGGGCTGCACGTAAGCGAGAATGCGCTATTCGGCGTCTGCGGCGACAGCCGCGCCGTCTCCATCCTCGAGCTGCGCGAGCAACACCCTTTCCGTCTGGACCACGAGACGGTCTTGTCTCCTGCTCAATTCGCGCAGTTCATTGATTCTTCTCGTCAGTCATGAAAGCAAAAAAAGTCCTAATCCTCGGTGTAAACGGCTTCATCGGCCATCACCTGTCGAAGCGCATTCTTGAAACCACTGATTGGGAAGTGTTTGGAATGGACATGCAGACCGATCGGCTTGGTGATCTCGTTAACCACGAGCGGATGCATTTCTTCGAGGGCGACATCACGATCAACAAGGAGTGGGTGGAGTACCACGTCAAGAAGTGCGACGTGATCCTGCCACTGGTGGCGATCGCCACGCCTGCCACCTACGTGAAGCAGCCGCTGCGCGTATTCGAGCTCGACTTCGAGGCGAACCTACCGATCGTACGTTCGGCCGTCAAGTACCGCAAGCACCTGGTGTTTCCGTCGACTTCCGAGGTCTACGGCATGTGCTCGGACGAGCAGTTCGACCCGGATGCTTCGGCACTGACTTACGGCCCGATCAACAAGCCGCGCTGGATCTACGCCTGCTCCAAGCAGCTGATGGACCGCGTGATCTGGGGCTACGGCATGGAAGGCCTGAACTTCACGCTGTTTCGCCCGTTCAACTGGATTGGCCCGGGCCTCGACTCGACTTACACGCCCAAGGAAGGCAGCTCGCGTGTAGTCACGCAGTTCCTCGGCCATATAGTGCGTGGCGAGAACATCAGCCTGGTGGACGGCGGCTCGCAGAAGCGCGCCTTCACATATGTCGACGACGGCATCAGCGCGCTGATGAAGATCATCGAGAACCTGAACGGCATCGCCTCGGGCAAGATCTACAACATCGGCAATCCGAGCAACAACTACTCGGTGCGCGAGCTGGCCAACAAGATGCTCGAGCTGGCCGCCGAATTCCTCGAGTACGCGGCCTCGGCCAAGCAGGTGCAGCTGGTCGAAACGACCTCCGGTGCCTACTACGGCAACGGTTACCAGGACGTGCAGAACCGCGTGCCGAAGATCGACAACACCATACAGGAACTCGGCTGGGTGCCGCAGTCGACCTTTGACGACGCGCTGCGCAACATCTTCGAGGCGTATCGCGGCCACGTCGCCGACGCGCGCGCCCTGGTCGAACAGCAAAACTGACGCCTTGGCCCGCATCGTCCTCAAGATCGACGTCGATACGCTGCGCGGTACGCGCGAAGGCGTGCCGAATCTGGCGCGCATCTTCGATCGCCATGCCGCGCGCGCGACCTTCTTGTTCAGCCTCGGCCCCGATCACACGGGCTGGGCGATGCGCCGCGTGCTGCGACCCGGCTTCCTGAAAAAGGTCTCGCGCACCTCGGTGGTCGAGCATTACGGGATCCGCCAGCTGATGTACGGCGTGCTGCTGCCGGGGCCAGACATCGGGCGCCGCGCGGTGGGCAAGATGCGCGCGATCCACGAGGCCGGCTTCGAATGCGGCATCCACACCTGGGATCACGTCTACTGGCAAGACAACGTGCGCGGCCGCAAGCGCAACTGGACGACTCGCGAGATGGGCAAGAGCCACGCGCGCTTTGTCGAGATCTTCTGCGCGCCGCCCGTCACACACGGCGCGGCCGGCTGGCAGATGAACCCGGCGGCCTTCGAGCAGATCGACGCCTGGGGCATGCGCTACGCCTCTGACGGCCGCGGCCACGGGCCGTATCGCCCGGTGGTGGCGGGCCGCACGCTGAACCACGTGCAGCTGCCCACAACCCTGCCGACGCTCGACGAAGCGCTCGGCATCGACGGCATCGACGAATCGAACGTCGCCGCCCACCTGCTAGCGCGCACCGAGAGCAATCCGCGTGACCAGGTATTCACGCTGCATGCCGAGCTCGAAGGCCAGAAGCTCGCGCCGGTGTTCGAGCAGCTGTTGGCCGGCTGGCGCGCCCAAGGTCATACGTTCACGACTATGGGCGACTATCATGCCGCGCTGGACCTCGACTCGCTGCCATCGTACCCTGTCACGTGGGGCGAGATCCCCGGCCGCTCCGGCAGACTGATCGTCCAGCCCGACTGATCGACAGCTGGCGCGCCGTCCTCGTTCTCGCCATGCCCGGCACGACGAAGCGTCGTGTCGCCGATCACAACAGGAGAATCCCGTGTCCGTCGAAATCGACCGTCAAGTTCCCGATTTCACCGCACCGGCAACCGGGGGCGATTTCACGCCGTCGGCGCTGAATGGCAAGAAGCTCGTGCTGTATTTCTACCCGAAGGACAATACGCCGGGCTGCACTACCGAAGGCCTGCAGTTCCGCGATCTGTACGCGAAGTTCAAAAAGGCCGGGGCCGAGATCGTCGGCGTCTCGCGCGACAGCCTGCGCTCGCACGATAATTTCAAGGTCAAGCTGGAACTGCCCTTCCCCTTGATTTCGGACCCCGATGAGATGCTCTGCGCGATGTTCGGTGTCATGAAACCAAAGAAAATGTATGGGAAAGAAGTGCGCGGCATCGAGCGCTCAACCTTTCTGATCGATGGCAACGGGGTACTACGCCGCGAGTGGCGCGGCATCAAGGTGCCGGGTCACGTCGACGAGGTGCTCGACGCTGTACAAGCGCTTTGAGGCAGGTTATATTTGCCAGCAATGAATGCCCGTCAGTATACTTTTCTTTTTTGTAGCTGCGCAGCAAGAAACCGAGCCGCTTGTCCCTGTTCAGGGGGCAGCGGCTTTTTTCATGGTCTTTTGCGGCACGTTGCGCCCGCCGCGTCTCTTCCTGCAAGGAAGCTGACCGAAAACTAGGCGAACCGGCGATTTGATAATCCTGTGCGCCACCGCGCACAAACTGCACGCCTCGCGTGACAGGATGCGAACCGCGGCGCACCCCAAGCGACACGATTCCTCTTGAGGGACACCATGCCTTTGCCTACTCCCCCCAGCAAACTCGGCAGTCTGCTGCCGCCCGACGAATACAAAGTGAAAGAGCGTCCGGGCGAGATCGCGAAACGCGCTGCCGAAGGAGCCACGGCCAGCGCTGCCGTGGCCGACTACGCCAGCACCAGCGTCGCCGAACCGATGGCCGCCGCCAACACGCCGGCCGCGCTGCACGCGGTCGACAGCGCGCCGGCCCGCAGCCGCAAGTCCAAGCAGACAGCGGCCCTGCTCACACCGGTGCCGTCCCCCGTCGCTCCGGCGTGCGAGGCCAGCAAGGCCACGCGCGGACGCAAGGCGGCCGCCGTCGAGCAGCAGAAGCTGTTCGTGCTCGACACCAACGTGCTGATGCACGATCCGAGCAGCCTGTTCCGCTTCGAGGAACACGACGTCTATCTGCCGATGATGACGTTGGAGGAGCTCGACAACCACAAGAAGGGCATGTCCGAAGTGGCGCGTAATGCGCGCCAGGTCAGCCGTACGCTCGACGCGCTGGTGGCCGACGGCGGCCCGATCACGGCTGGCATCCCGCTGTCGCGCCTGGGCAGCCGCGAAGCGGTCGGCCGCCTGTACTTCCAGACCACGCTGAACGATATCGAGCCGGTTGAGGGCCTACCGCAGGGCAAAGCCGACAACCAGATCCTAGGCGTGGTGCGCGCGCTACAGCGCGAGCGCAGCGACCGCCTGGTGGTGCTGGTGTCGAAGGACATCAACATGCGAATCAAGGCCCACGCGCTGGGCCTGCCCGCCGAGGACTACTTCAACGACCAGGTACTCGAGGACACTGACCTGCTGTACTCGGGCGTGTGCGAGCTGCCGCAGGACTTCTGGACCAAGCATGCCAAGGGCATGGAGAGCTGGCAGGACACTAAGACGGGCACCACCTACTACCGTGTGACGGGCCCGATGGTCGCCTCGATGCTGGTCAACGAGTTCGTGTTCCTCGAGCCGCAGAACGGCGAGCCGATCTTCCACGCGATCGTGCGCGAGCTGAACAGCAAGACCGCGCTGCTGCAGACGCTGCGCGACTACAGCCACAACAAGAATAACGTGTGGGGCATCATGGCGCGCAACCGCGAGCAGAACTTCGCGCTGAACCTACTGATGAACCCCGAGATCGACTTCGTCACGCTGCTCGGCCAGGCCGGTACCGGCAAGACCCTGGTCGCACTGGCCGCGGGCCTGGCCCAGGTGCTCGACGACAAGCGCTACAACGAGATCATCGTGACACGCGCGACGGTGCCGGTTGGCGAGGACATCGGCTTCCTGCCCGGTACCGAGGAAGAGAAGATGCAGCCCTGGATGGGCGCCTTCGACGATAACCTGGAAGTGCTGCAGAAGACCGAAGACGCAGCTGGCGAATGGGGCCACGCGGCCACCCAGGAGTTGATCCGCTCGCGCCTGAAGGTCAAGAGCATGAATTTCATGCGCGGGCGGACCTTCGTCGACAAGTATCTGATCATCGACGAGGCGCAGAACCTCACGCCCAAGCAAATGAAGACGCTGGTCACGCGCGCTGGCCCCGGCACCAAGATTGTCTGCCTCGGCAATATCGCGCAGATCGACACGCCCTACCTGACCGAAGGTAGCTCGGGCCTGACCTATGTGGTCGACCGCTTCAAGGGCTGGGGCCACAGTGGCCACGTCACGCTCGCGCGCGGCGAACGCTCGCGTCTAGCCGACTATGCGTCCGACATCCTCTGAGCGGCGTTTCGTTCGGCGGCACCAAAAAGCGCTCCCTCGGGAGCGCTTTTTTTCACGGGCTGACGGAATTCGGTCAATCTTCATATTTTATCATGAAGCATTTGGGGTCATGATTTTTGCGTAAAAATCCTGTAGAACTGCTATAAAATTCGGCAAATTCGCAAGTCATTCATGAAGAATTCTTACCGAAGCCCTGCTGGAGCGACTAGCATCCGCTTTACCCGTGGTCATACGATAGGTGCCTCATCCGGTGCCTGCCCTCTTCCGATGTTGCGAATCTGGCTGTCAGTCGTCGTCATTTTCCTGTTGGCCGCGTGCTCGACCGCGCCGCAGCAGTCGTCGACGCGCACCGATGCCGCTCCACGCATCACCATGCCGCGCGGCTTCCCGAGTTTCGTCGACCACAGCATCGGCCGCGAGGAAATCCCGATCCAGGCCATGAGCCTGGTCGGCGTTCCCTATCGCTGGGGCGGCAATACGCCGGATAGTGGCTTCGACTGCAGCGGGCTGGTGCGTTATATCGTGTCGCGCGCGGCCAACGTCTCGCTACCGCGCACCACGGCGGAAATGAGCACGCGCGGCGAATCGATCGAACCCGACGAGATCGCTCCCGGCGACCTGGTGTTCTTCAACACCACGGGCCGCCCACATTCGCACGTCGGGATCTACGTCGGCAAGTTTCGCTTCGTGAACGCGCCCTCGACAGGCGGCACGGTGCGGCTCAACTACCTGACAGACCCCTATTGGGCCAAGCATTTCGACGGCATCCGGCGCGTGGTGCCGGCCGGCCATGCACCGACACCATTCGATACGCCGACCTACGAGGCCGACAATCACCAGCCCGATCCGGTGCCCATGCCGCAGGCGACGCCAGCCGCCGCACCCGTCTATGCCGCGACGTACGCGGAAAGCACGCCGGCATGCATCGCGTCGGCACTAGCCCAGGCTGCTGTCCCTGCCGCTTTGGGCGTGACCGCGACGACGGCCGCCGCCGGTGAGGACCAGTTTGAGCCGCGCTGTCAGCCCGCGCAGCAGCAGGCCCGTGCGGCCGGTACCACCACTGCGGCAGTCACACCGCGCGCAGCAAGCTCCCGAGCAGCGGCGACAACCCGAGCTTGCACGCTTCGCGAACGGCAGCTACTGAGGCTGCTGCGTCCCGGCGGGAGGCGCTCGGTTTCCTCGATGCTCCAGCGGCTCAACGCGACCACGTGCAACCGAGCCGACCGGCCGCCGCTCGCCGTCGAACACGGGTGCCGCGATCGTCATGTCGTCGATGAATAGCCCCTCGCGATTCGAGGTATAACCCACGCAGCAGCGCCTCGATGCGCGCGATCTCGCTGACGGTGTACTGCGTATGCGCGACACGCTCGCTGGCGAGCAGCAGCACATGCGCCTCCGGTAGGCGCGCCCCGAGGCCGGGCAGTACATCGGAATCGGATGCGGCGGCCGCTCGGCATGTGGATTGGCATGAACCTGGTACAGACGAAGCGCGCGACATAGACCATGTCGGTGCCGTCGGGCTCGGTCAGGTTGGTGGTCTCGCCGGTCACGTTGATCAGTTCAGAGAGGAACGGATTTGCGACGTCGATTAGCATGTCGGCCTATAGTCCTGAGTTCCGGCGTCGCATCGCAATCGCCGCGTGCAAGCCAGGTGTTTCAGTCTCCAAACTGGCCCGCGAGCATGGTCCGAATGCAAATCTGGCGTTCACCTGGCGGCACCGGTATCGTGCCGAGCAAATGGCGTCAGAGGCAACGTTGCTGACAGTGACGGTCGTGAATAATATGAGGTCGGAGGTCATCGCAGCGCCACCAATCAAACCAGAGATCGCGAAATCGCGCCGTACCCGTTGGCACGATTGAAGTCATATCGGACGAGCGGTGGTCAAGGTCGACAGCGTTGTCGACCCCGATATCCGTTTCGGATTCCAGGGACTGGCTGCGAAAGTACAGACAGCGCTCGAAGAAAATCCGCTGGGTGGCCACCTATTCAT
>JAYFSB010000014.1:0-12264 GCA_040946865.1 Burkholderia sp. | reverse complement strand
TCCTTTGCGACTACCCGGCTTCTCTGTGTCTAACAAAGTGGTGTCCATCACTTCGAAAATGATGGACACCACTTTGGTATCGATCTTTGCTGGCGTCTACGACGGCCATGCCGAGTCGCTTACCTCCTACTGACCCGCGCATGAAAAAGCGGCGACGTGATTCACATCGTGTCGCCGCCCGATGATTCCCTTGCGTTCCCGTTCAGCGCTTCAACGCTTGCGCTGCTGCCGGCACTGCTCGAACAGGCAGACCGCGGCGGCTGCCGCCACGTTCAGTGATTCCATGCCGCCCGGCTGCGGGATCGTCACGCGCAAGCCTGCCACCTCGCGCCAGGCGGCCGACACGCCCGCTCCTTCGTTGCCGAATACCCAGACCACCGGCCCCGCCAGGTCGCAGTCGTCGATTGCCTGCGCGCCGTGCGAATCGGTCAGCGCGACCGGCACGGCCAGGCGCAAGATCAGCGCCTCGACCTCGACGTCTTCATGGATCTCGAGCAGGAAATGCGCGCCCATGCCCGAGCGCAGGACCTTCGAGGACCAGGCGTAGGCGGTGCCGCCCATGCAGAACACCTGACTCGCGCCGGCCGCGACCGCGCTGCGCAGAATTGAGCCGACATTGCCGGCATCCTGCACGCCGTCGAGCACCACGGCCGTCCGCGCGACGCGCTCGGGCAGCTCGGCAGCCGGCCGCTCGACCAGCAGCAGCATGCCGATGCCGTTGACCACGCTCGACAACTGGCCGAACAGCGCATCGGGTAGCGAGACCACGCGCGGCGGCTCGACACGCGCCACGATCGCCTGCGTCTCCTCGTGCGAGAGCGCGCCATCGGTGACCACGCAGAGTTCGGGCTGGCCTCGCGCATCGAGATAGGCTGAGGCGAGATGGAGACCTTCGAGCAACGCCTGGGCACCGTGGCGTTGCTGCTGCGTCGAGCTTGCCAGCGCCTTGAGGCGTTTGTAGAGTGGGTTGTCGCGCGAGGTAATCAGTTTCATAGTTCGATTCGGAGCGCTTCGCGCACCGGCGCGAACGAGCGCCGGTGGTGTTCACAGGGGCCGTGCTCACGCAGCGCAGCCAGGTGCTTCGGAGTGCCGTAGCCGGCATGGACGTCGAAGCCGTAAAGCGGGAAGTTCGCGTGCAGGTCCACCAGCAGGCGGTCGCGCGTGACCTTGGCAAGGATCGAGGCGGCCGAGATGCTCGGCACCAGCGCGTCGCCGCCGATGATCGCCTCGCTGCGGATGGAGAGCGTCGGGCAGCGGTTACCATCTATCTTGGCCAGCGTCGGCAGCACCGACAGGCCCTCCACGGCGCGTCGCATCGCCAGCATGGTCGCATGCAGGATGTTGAACGCGTCGATTTCCTCGACGCTTGCCGAAGCCACGCACCAGGCACACGAATACGCGACGATCTCGTCATAGAGCCGCTCGCGCTTCTTCGCGCTGAGCGCCTTGGAATCGTCGAGACCGAGGATCGGCCGCGCCAGATCGAGGATCACGGCGGCCGCCACAACCGGCCCGGCCAGCGGCCCGCGACCGGCCTCATCGACGCCGCAGACGATCTCGCCCGGCGCATCGAAGCTCGACTGGTCGATCGCGATCACGGCGGCCGCCGCGCCGCGCGGAGTGCGAGCAGCCTTCATGTGAGCAGCTTCCGGCTCACCACTACGCGCTCGATGGCCTCGGCCGCACGCGCCGCCGTGTTCTGCCGCAGCGACAGGTGCATTTCGGTGAAGATCTCGGTCAGCGTGCGGCGGTTCGTTTCGTCGCGCAGCTGCATGAGGGTCGCGTCGGCCAGCGCCTCGGGCGTCGCGAAATGCTGTAGCAGTTCTGGCACTACGAAGCGCCCGGCCAGGATGTTCGGCAGGCCGACATAAGGCAGATAACCCTGGCGGCACATCACCTGCCCCGTCAGCCATGGCACCTTGTACGAGATCACCATTGGCTTCTTCAGCAGTGCGGCTTCCAGCGTGACGGTGCCGCTCTTGACCAAGATCGCGTCGGCGGCCGTCATGGCGACCTGCGAGTAACCCTCGGTCAGCGTCAGCTGCGGATGAGCATGCACCAGCGGTTGCAGCAGCTCGCGCAACGCCGGCGTGGCGACTGGCATCACGAAACGCACGCCGGGCTCGCGCTTGTGCATCAGCGCCATCGCCGCGAAGAAGGTCGGCCCGATAAGCCCGATCTCGGAGAGCCGGCTGCCCGGCAGCACCGCGATTACGGGACCGCTCTCAGGCAAGCCGAGGGCGATGCGCGCACCGCGCGTGTCGGGTTCGAGCGGAATGTCATCGGCCAGTGGATGCCCCACGTAGGTCGACGCCAGGCCCGATTTCTCGAGCAGGGTCGGTTCGAACGGGAACAGGCACAGCATGTGGTCGACCGACTTGATGATCTTTTTGATCCGGCCGCCGCGCCAAGCCCAGATCGACGGGCAGACGAAATGCACTGTCGGGATGCCGGCCTCGCGCAGCGAGTGCTCGACGCCGAAATTGAAGTCGGGCGCGTCGATGCCGACGAACACGTCGGGCGGTTCGGCCAGCAATTGCCGCTTCAGTTCGCTGCGGATGCGCAGGATGCCGGAGATTTCCTTGAGCGCCTCGACGTAACCGCGCACGGTCAGCCGATCCATCGGCCAGTGCGAGTCGAAACTGGCGGCGATCATGCGCGGCCCGCCAATGCCGTAGTAATGCGCCGAGCCGGGCAGGCGCGCATGCAGCCCGCCCAGCAGCGAGGCGCCGAGCAGATCACCCGACGGCTCGCCAGCAACCAGCGCGAGCCTCAGCGGAGTCGAGGTCAGCGCCATCGTGTCAGCGGATGATGCCGCGTTGCGAGCTGTCGATGAAGCCGAGGAACTGCTTGAGCTCGACCATGCCGTCACCGCCCTCGCCGCCCGCGTCGACCATCTCACGCAGTTCGGCCTTGGCCTCGTCGAGCGTCTTGCCGCTCTTGTAGACCACGCGATAGGCGCTGCGCAGCACGCTGATCGCCTCGGCCGAGAAGCCGCGGCGACGCAGGCCCTCGACGTTGATGCCATGCGGCACGGCCTTGTTACCGGCCGATATCACGAACGGCGGCACGTCTCGGACCAGCGCCGAAGCACCGCCCAGCATCGAGTGCGCGCCGATCCGCACGAACTGGTGCACGCCCGACATGCCACCAGCGATGGCCCAGTCACCGATTTCGACGTGCCCCGCCATCTGCGCGTTGCTCGACAGGATCACGTGGTTGCCGACCCGGCAGTCGTGGCCGATGTGGACATAGGCCATGATCCAGTTGTCGTCGCCGAGCGTCGTCACGTCTGCGTCTTGCACGGTGCCGGTGTGGATCGTGGTAAATTCGCGGATCATGTTGCGATCGCCGATCACGAGCCGGGTGGGCTCGTCCTTGTACTTCATATCCTGCGGACGGCCGCCGACTGACGCGTAATGGCCGATGCGGTTGTCCTTGCCGATCGTGGTGTGCCCCTCGATCACGCTGTGCGAACCGATGGTGGTGCGCGCACCGATCGTGACGTGCGGGCCGACGATCGCGTACGGGCCGATCTCGACGCTCTCGTCGATCTGCGCGCCCGGCTCGATCACGGCCGCGTAATGAATCCTGCTCATGCGCGGTTGCCTCTTTTAGGCAGTGTTCACATTTACGACTGACCCAAACGCGCAGGCAAGCGATGCAAACACGAGATGGCTCTTGGCAAGCTTGTCATATCGAGTGGAGACGCGGCGAACATGCTTAATGCGATTGAAGAACCGTTCGACCAGGTTGCGTGTACGGTAGAGCACACGGTTGTAGCGGCGTTTTGTCTGGCGATTCGAACGCGGGCGAATCACGACCTTTGCACGGCTGGCCCGAATTCGTTGCACGAAGCGGTCAGCACCGTAGCCCTTGTCTGCAATAACCGCTCCGGTGCGCAGATGCTCGACCAGTTGCGCCGCGCACGAGATGTTGGCGACCTGCCGTCCTTCAGTGACGATCAGTCGCAACGGGCGACCCTTCGAATCCACCGCCAAATGCAGTTTGGTGCTCAGTCCGTCTCGGGAACGTCCGAGCGCTTGCGGCCCACTTTTTTTAAGGCCCCGGCAGAATGCTGGTGCGCTCGCACGATCGTCGAGTTGATAAGGATGTGCTCGATTTCCGTCTCGCCTGCCAAAGCATTCGCCACCCGCGCCCAGACACCCTGGCTTCGCCAGCGCGAGAATACCGTATGCCATCGGCCGAATTCCGCGGGAAGATCGCGCCATGGACTGGCGGTTCGAGCAATCCACAGCACTGCTTCGAAGCACCAGCGATTGTTGGATGCCGTTCGGCCACGGTCGCCTTCCTTTCCCGGCAGGATAGCTTGGACTTTGTTCCATATTTCGTCGCTCAGTAACGTTCGTACCATCCTGTCTCGTTGCGCAAAAGACAAAATGTAAACAGATCCTAGTCAGTCCTGCCTCGGTGGTGATGGCACGTGTCGTCGGCTGACTTCACCGTGCACATCAATTCGGCTTCGGCGGCCACCTTGCCGTCCACTTTGGCGATCGCCTTGAACTTCCAGATGCTGCGGATATAGCGCTCGAACTTCACGTTCAGGATCAGCTGGTCGCCTGGCTCGACCACGCGCTTGAAGCGCGCGCCGTCGATGCCAACGAAGTAGTACAGCGACTTGCCTGGATCGCTCGGCTGCTCCTCGCTGAAGGTCAGCAGCGCGGCGGCCTGCGCCAACGCCTCGATGATCAGTACACCCGGCATCACCGGACGCTGCGGGAAGTGCCCCTGGAAGAACGGCTCGTTGATGGTCACGTTCTTCAGGGCTTTGATGCTTTCGTGCGGGGTGAGTTCGAGCACGCGGTCGACGAGCAGAATCGGATAACGATGCGGCAGCAGCGTGAGGATCTTGTGGATGTCGAAATTGATTTGTTCGATGCTCATGATGATTCGTCTCACGCAATCGCTGCGCGGTGGTGACTGCAAATGTTGATAGGAGCTGCCCCAAGCAGCGCGGCCCTCTCTGATCGCGCGCTGGCGACTGGCCTCAGCCGACCGTCGCGCGCCCGGTTCGACCTTCAGTCCTGCGCGGGTCCGTCGTTGCGCGTGGCCAGCGCGGCTTCAAGCGAACGAATGCGGTCGCGCAGCTTGTCGAGATTGCGCACGAGCGCCGCGCTGCGGTTCCAGTCACCGTGTTCGACGGCCGGGAACGCGCTCGTGTACATGCCGGCCTTCGGCAGCGACTTCGACACGCCCGACTGCGCCGTGACGGTCACGTAGTCGCCAAGCGTGACGTGGCCGGCGATGCCGACCGCGCCGCCGATCATGCAATGGCGGCCGATGTTGGTGCTGCCTGCAATGCCGGTGCAACTGGCGATCACGGTATAGGCACCGATCCGGCAGTTGTGGGCGATCTGCACCAAGTTGTCGATCTTCACACATTCCTCAATGACCGTATCGGCCATCGCGCCGCGATCGATCGTGGTGTTCGCACCGATCTCAACATCGGGGCCGATCTTCACGCCACCGACCTGCGGGATCTTGACCCAGGTGCCGGTGCGTGCCTCGCCCTCGCCGACGAAGTCGGGTGCGAAGCCAAAGCCGTCTGATCCGATCACCGCGCCCGAATGCACGATCGCCCGTACGCCGATATCGCAGCCGTGATAGACGACCACGTTCGGGTACAGGCGGGAGCCTTCGCCGATCCTGGTGCCGGCACCCACGAACACGTTAACGTTTAAGCACACGTCCTTGCCGATCACGGCACCAGCCTCGACCGTCACATTCGGGCCGATCACGGCGCTCGCCGCGACTTGGGCCGAGGGATCGACGTTCGCGCTCGGATGCACGCCCGAAGGCCGCTTAGGGGCCGCCAAGTCGATGAACATCTGCGCGACGCGCGCGAAATAGGCGTAGGGATTCGGGGTGAGGATGAAATTGCGGCCATCGGCGGCCGCGCCGAGCTTCTCCAGATCACGCCGCGCGATCAGCACAGCACCGGCGCGGGTGGTCTCGGCCTGGGACAGATACTTGGGATTGGCGAGGAAGGCGAGCTGGTTTGGGCCGGCCTGGTCCAGCGGCGCGATGCCGCCAACCTGGCACTGGGGATCCCCTGCGATATCCCCGCCGAATCGTTTGGCGAGTTCGTCTAGCGTCAATGCCATGAGCGCTCCCTCAATTCAGCGAACCGGTGGGTGAAGCCAGCGCCTTCAGCACCTTGTCGGTGATATCGATGCGCGGGCTGACATACACCGCTTCCTGCACGATCAGGTCGTAGTTCTGCTGCTCGGCGAGCTGCTTGATCACCTTGTTGGCCTTGTCCAGCACCGCGGCGAGTTCCTCGTTGCGGCGCTGGTTGAGGTCCTCGCGGAACTCGCGCTGCTTGCGCTGGAAGTCGGTGTCAAGCTGAGCCAGGTCGCGCTGCTTCTGCGCGCGATCGGTGGCCGACAGCGACTGGCCGTTCTTGTCGAGCGAATCCGACATCGACTTGAGGTGCGCGGCCATGTCCTGCAGGTCCTTGTCGCGCTTCGCGAACTCGGCTTCGAGTTTGGTTTGCGCGGCCTTCGCCGGCACCGACTCGCGGAGGATCCGGTCGGAATTGACCGCCGCGATCCGAGCCACGTCCTGCGCCTGGGAGGCTGTCGCGCCGAGCGCAGCGGACAGCGCCAACGCGCACATCACTCGTTTCAAAAACTTACCGGTTAGCAAAATTACCCTCTCGATTCGTTTGGTGTTGCGGTTCCGATCAAAATGCAGTCCCGATCTGGAACTGAAATTTTTGGTACTGGTCGCCTTCGTGCTTCTGCAGCGGAAAGCCGAGGCTCAGCTTGAGCGGGCCGATCGGCGAGATCCAGGCCAGACCCACGCCGTAGCCGTAGCGCAGGCCGTTCGCTCCGGTACTGGTGCCGCCCGGCGCATTGCCCCAGACGTTACCGCCGTCGAAGAACGTGAATACGCGCAGCGTACGGTCGTAGCCGGTGCCCGGCAACGGGAAAGTCAGCTCGATGTTGCCGACCACCATCTTCGAACCGCCGATCGGGTCGTTGGTCTTCGAGTCGCACGGGCCGAGCGAGCTGGGTTCATAGCCACGCACCGAACCAATACCGCCCGCGTAGTAGTTCTTGAAGATCGGGTAGGCGTTGCCGATACCATTGCCGTAGCCGCCCTGGAAGTTCAGGCCCAGGATGAAGCCGCGCGCGAACGAGTAGTAGTACTGCGCTTGCACGTCCATCTTGTAGTACTGGATCTTGTCTACCTGCGCACCGTATTCGGCGTTAGCCTGAGTAAAGTAGCCCCGGCTCGGGATCAGCGCGCTGTCCCGCGCATCGCGCGACCAGCCGATCGTCAGCGGCACCGAGTTCGACACGCGGCCGAACTGCTGCACGTAATCCTGATAGCTCTGCGGCGTATCCGAATCGACATCGAGGCGGTTCTGCTCGAAGCCCACGCCGAGAAACACTGTATCGACTTCCGAGAACGGAATGCCGAACTTCATGTCGCCGCCGGCCGTGATGATCCGGAAGCTCGAGTTGGTCGAGTAGTACAGCGGCTGGTAGGTGCGGTAGAACACGTCAGTGATGCGCTTGATGCCGTCCACCGTGAAGTACGGGTCGACCTGCGTGACCGTCAGCGTGCGGTAGCTGCGCGCCGTGTTGACGTTGACCGACAGGCTGGTACCGGAGCCGAACACGTTGTCCTGCGAGATACCGGCCGACAGCACCACCTTGTCGGTTGAGGAGAAGCCCGCGCCCAGCGTGATCGCGCCGGTCGACTTCTCGGTGACCTTCACGTTCACGTCGACCTGGTCGCTGGTGCCTTCGACCGGCACCGTAGCGACGTCCACGTCAGTGAAGTAGCCGAGGCGGTTGACGCGGTCCTTGGACAGCGCGAGGCGACCCGAATCGAACCACGAGCTTTCGAGCTGGCGCATTTCGCGACGCACCACCTCGTCGCGCGTGCGCGTGTTGCCGACCACGTTGATGCGACGCACATAGACGCGGCGGCTCGGATCGACCACCAGTGTCAGGGCCACCTTGTGTGAGGCCTGGTCGATGTCCGGCTGGGCGTTGACGGTCGCGAACGCGTAGCCGTATTTACCGAGCTTGTCGACGATCGCCTTAGTGGTGACCTGCAGCTTCGCGGCCGAGAAACGCTCGCCGGCCTTGATCTTGACCAGCTCCCGCAGCTCGGCCTGGCGATCCAGCAGGTTGCCAGACAGCTGGATGCTCGAGATCGTGTACGGTTCGCCCTCGTGCATCGTGAGCGTCAGGTACATGTCCTTCTTGTCGGGCGAGATCGAGACCTGGGTCGAATCGATGTTGAATTCGAGGTAGCCGCGATTCAGGTAGTACGAGCGGACATTTTCCAGGTCACCAGTCAGCTTTTCCTTCGAGTACAGGTCGTTCTTGGTGTACCAGGAGAACCAGTTCGGCGTCGACAGCTGCATCTCGTTACGCAGCGTGCTGGTGCTGAAGGTCTTGTTGCCGATGAAGTTGATCTGGCGGATCTTGGCGCTCGGGCCTTCGGCCACCGAGAACAGGATCGAGACGCGGTTGGCGTCGACCGGCGTGATGGTGGTGGTGACCTCAGCGGCGTAGTAGCCGCGCGTCAGGTACTGGTGCTTCAGTTCCTGCTCGGCCTTGTCGACCAGCGACTTGTCGTAGTAGCGGCCTTGCGACAAGCCAACCGCGCGCAGCGCTTTGGTCAGGTTGACCTTATCAAATTCCTTGATGCCGGTGAAGTCGATCGACGAGACCGCGGAGCGCTCCTGCACCTGCACGATCACGACGCTGCCTTCGGTGGCGATCTTCACGTCATTGAAGAAGCCCGTCGCGTAGAGCGCGTGGATTGCTTCGGATGCCTTGTCGTCCGTGAAAGTGTCGCCCTGCTTGATCGGCAGGTAGGCGAACACGGAACCGGCTTCGACACGCTGCAAGCCCTCGATCTTGATATCCTGCACGACGAACGGCGACGTCGCATGGGCTACGAGTCCGTGCACGGCGAGCGCCGCGGCGACTACAGTCTTGGGTACGAAGCGATGAGGTTTGAACAACGTGCATCCCCAGTAATTTAGCTTGCATCAAATCCGGCAACGGCCCTAGCAGCCCTTGCTCGACTCTTCAAGAGTGGATTAAACGAGACAGATCATTGAACAGCGCGATCGCCGACAGCGCGACAATGCAGATCAACCCCGCTCTTTGCAGAATTAGTTGCCAGCGCTCCGAAACGGCTTTCCCGGTCGCGACTTCAACCAGATAATATAACAGATGCCCGCCGTCCAAAATGGGAATCGGCAGCAAGTTCAGCACACCGAGACTGATGCTGACCAGCGTCAGAAACGACAGGAAGGCTGACAATCCGAGCCGCGCGCTCTTGCCCGCGTAGTCCGCGATGGTCACCGGACCCGACAGGTTCTTCAGCGAAGCCTCCCCCGTCAGCATCCGCCCGAACATCTTCAGCGAGTACACCGAAATGCCCAAGGTGCGGCGCACGCCCAGCTCGGCGCTCTCGAGCAGGCCGTAGCGCACGTCCACGGTAGGCGTGTGCATCGCCAGCACCGCGCCAACTCTGCCGACCTGCGCGCCGTTCGCGCCCGGCGTGATATCGCGCTCCGCGTGCGGCACGATGCTCAGAGTACACTCGACACTGCTGCGCGAGATCTGCAGCGCGAGCGGACGGCCCGCATGCGACTTGATGGTGTCGATGAAGCGTCCCGAGCCGATCACCGGCTTGCCGTCGAGCGCGACGATGTGGTCGCCCGGCTGCAGCCCGGCCTGCTCGGCCGCGCTGCCCGGCGTGACCGCCGCGATCGACAGCGCCCCGCCGCCGGGCTCGAAGCCGAGCTTCGACATGTAGTCGTCATCGGTCGAGCGCTGATCGAAGCCGCTCAGGTCGACTCGGAAATCGTAGGTCGTCCCGCCGGTGCGGCCGCCCAGGATTACCTGGCGGTGGTTGATGGTCGCGCCGAGCAGCTTCCAACGCAGGTCCAACCAGGAGCGCACTGGCTCGGCCGCTACGCCCTGCGCGTCGCGGATCGAGACGATAGTCTCGCCGCCGTCGAAGCCGGCACGCGCGGCCTCCGTATCGGCGGCCGGCACCGCGACCACCGCCGCCGGCTCGGTCACGCCGGTGGCGAACACGGTGGAGAACAACAGGACCGCGAATAGGAAGTTGGCGATCGGCCCGGCCGCGACAATCGCGATGCGCTTCCAGACCGACTGGCGGTTGAAGGTCTGGGGCAGGTCGGCCGGCGCGATGCCATCGGGGCCCAGATCATCGCGCTCGTCGAGCATCTTCACGTAGCCGCCCAGCGGCAGCGCCGACAACGTCCATTCGGTACCGGTGCGGCGGCTGGTGTGTCGCATCAGCACCATGCCGAAGCCGATCGAGAAACGCAGCACCTTCACGCCGCACAAGCGCGCGATGCTGTAATGACCGTATTCGTGGACGACGATCAGCACGCCGATCGCCACTGCAAACGCTACCAGTTCGATCAGCACGTTCATGCGCCCCTCTCGCTCAGGCTGCGCACTCTGCGCGCGGAACAGGCAGCTTCGCGATCACCACGGCGGCCTCGCGGCGCGCCTCGGCGTCGGCCGCCAGCACGTCGTCGAGACCATCGGGCTCGCGATTCGTCAGATGGTTGAGCACCGCGTCGACAGTCCGCGCGATATCCATGAAGCCGATCCGGCGTTCCAGGAAGGCCTCCACGGCCAGCTCGTTGGCGGCGTTGAGCACCGTGCTGGCCACCCCGCCCGCGTCAAGCGCCTGGATCGCCAGGGCCAGGCACGGGAAGCGCTGGAAGTCGGGTTTCTCGAAATTCAGCGTGGCGATCTGGGCCAGGTCGAGCTGCGCGACGCCGGCATCGACGCGTTCCGGGAAGGCCAGCGCATATGCGATCGGCGTGCGCATGTCGGGGTTGCCGAGCTGCGCTAGCACCGAGCCGTCCTTGTACGAGACCAGTGAATGGATCACGCTCTGCGGGTGGATCAGCACCTCGATGCGCTCGCTAGGCAGGCCGAAGATCCAGTGCGCCTCGATCACCTCGAGGCCCTTGTTCATCATGGTGGCCGAATCGACCGAAATCTTGCGGCCCATCGACCAGTTCGGGTGCTTGCAGGCTTCGTCCGGCGTGACGTCGACCAGGGTGGCAGGCTCGCGAATACGGAAGGGGCCGCCCGAGGCGGTCACGATGATCTTGGCGATGCCGCCGTGCTCGGCGATGTCGCGCGGCATGCACTGGAAGATCGCGTTGTGCTCGCTGTCGACCGGCAGCAGGATCGCGCCATGGTTGCGCACCGCGTCCATGAAGATCGAGCCCGACATCACCAGCGATTCCTTATTAGCCAGCAGGATGCGTTTGCCGGCACGCGCGGCGGCCAGGCCAGAGGCCAGGCCGGCGGCACCGACGATCGCGGCGACCACGGTATCGCAGCCTTTGGCCCGGGCGACATCGACCCGCGCATCCGGGCCATGGGCGACCTGGGTGCGGCTACCGGCCACGCGCAGCTTGGCCTCGACCGCGGCGGCGGTTTCCGCCGAGCCGACCACGGCCACTTTGGGCCGGAACTTCAGGCACTGCTCGACGAGCTTGTCGACGTTGCGGTGCGCGCTCAGCGCATAGACCGAGAAACGGTCCGGGTGACGCGCGACGACGTCGAGCGTGCTGTCTCCGATCGAGCCCGTCGAGCCGAGGATAGTCAAGCGTTTTTGCATGATGCGGATCTAGTGATTAACCGAGCAGCAGCACCGCGAGCGGCAGCACTGGCAGCAGCGCGTCGACGCGGTCGAGCACGCCGCCGTGGCCCGGCAACAGCCTGCTCGAATCCTTCACGCCGGCCTGTCGCTTAAGCAGGGACTCGAACAGGTCGCCGATCACGCTGTAGGCGACCAGCAGGCTTAGTGCCGCGAACGCGCCCAGCGCGCCGAAGCGCTGCGAGAGCTCTGAAAACAAAGTTGGTTCGAACGCGTGCAGGCCGATCACCAGGCCAGCGACGATCATTACCGCCAGCCAGCTACCGGTCGCGCCCTCCCAGGTCTTGCCCGGGCTCACCGACGGGGCCAGTTTATGCCTGCCGAAGGCCTTGCCCGCGAAGTATGCGCCTATATCGGCCAGCCAGACGACCAGCAGCATCGACAGCACGAAGGGGATGCCGGCCGCGCGCGCGGCCACCACCGCAAGCCAGCAGGCCGCGAACACCACCAAGCCCGCCGCCAGCAGGAAGGGTTTACAGGTACCGGCAGCCAGCGTAGGCTTGCGCCACAGCGCGAACGGGCCGGCCAGCAGCCAGAATACGCCGGCCG
>JAYFSB010000013.1:0-12351 GCA_040946865.1 Burkholderia sp. | reverse complement strand
GAACCTACAAACACCTGAGTTGTGAAGAGCGCACGATGATCCAGCTGAGCCTTGAGCAGGGATGCAAGCAGCGGGCAATTGCCCGCTGCTTGCATCACGCGCCGAGTTTGATCAGTCGCGAATTGCGCTGTAACGGCTGGCGTGCACCGGAACCAGCCGCGAAGAAGGAACCGGACCGTCCGTTGCGCGCTAGCGGCTATCATGCGCCGCTCGCCCAGCAGCGTGCCAGTTGCCTTGGCAGGCCCGGCGCAACAATCCCGTCCGACTAGACTCGCAGGGGCCGCTACGGGCGAAGGTCGAACGATTTCTGCGTGAGCGGCACTCTCCTGAACAGATCGCGGGCATACTGCGAAACCTGAACCCCGATGATCCGACCCTACTGGCCAGTCACGAAACCAGCTACACCGCGTTGTACGCCCTGCCGCGCGACCAGTTGCGAGCGGAACTGATCGCCTGTCTGCGACAGGCCAGCAAGCGCCGGCGGCCCCGGGCGCGGGGCGAAGACCGCCCCGGGGCAAGAGCATCCACGATCGCCGGGCTGAGATCGACAAGCGGATCGTGCACAGGCACTGGGAAGGCGACCTGATCAAGGGCCGCGCGTAATGCGTCTTCGGTCGCGACGCTGGTCGAGCGCACCTCGCTGTTCGTCACCCTGGGCAAGATGAAGAACGCCACTGCCGACGCCGCCGTCACTTTGTTCGGCATGATCCTGAACCGCATCGACACCCAGCGCCGTCTTTCCATGACCTATGATCATGGCGGGAGATGACCAGGCATGAGCAGCTCTGCGAGACCACTGGCATCAAGGTCTACTTCGCTGATCCGCGTAGCCCTTGACAGCGCGGACGCAACGAGAACACCAACGGGCTGCTGCGCCAGGACATGCCCAAGGGTACAGATCTGGCCGTGTTCTCCCACACCGAGCTCGACGACATCGCCTGGCAGATGAATGTCCGCCCGCGCAAGAGCTTGGGCTGGACGTGTCCGGCCGAACTGTTCATGCCAGAATCATTCGATGTTCGTCAGCATCATCATGAAATCGTTGCCTTGGAGGATGCCCTTCGGGCGCAACAGGCTTCTGTTGCACTTCAACCTTGAAACCGCCAAGGATCAGTCCTGTTATTTATCTTCGACACACAAAATCGCGAGGAACGCCTCCTGCGGGATCTCTACCGAACCCACCTGCTTCATGCGTTTCTTGCCTTCCTTCTGTTTTTCGAGCAGCTTCTTCTTTCGCGTGATGTCGCCGCCGTAGCACTTGGCGAGCACGTTCTTACGCAGCGCCTTGATGTTCTCGCGCGCCACGATGTGCGCACCGATCGCAGCCTGGATCGCCACGTCGTACATCTGGCGCGGGATGATCTTGCGCATCTTGGCCGCCACCTCGCGGCCGCGGTACTGCGACTGCGAACGGTGCACGATGATCGACAGCGCATCGACCTTGTCCCCGTTGATCAGCATGTCGATCTTGACCACGTCCGAGGCGCGGTACTCCTTGAACTCGTAGTCCATCGAGGCATAACCGCGCGACACGGACTTCAGGCGATCGAAGAAGTCGAGCACGATTTCCGCCATCGGGATCTCGTAGGTCAGCTGGACCTGGCGGCCGTGGTACTGCATGTTGATCTGCGAGCCACGCTTCTGTTCGCACAGCGTGATCACCGAGCCGACGTAGTCCTGCGGCATGTAGAGGTTGACCGTGACGATCGGCTCGCGCACTTCCTCGATGCGGCCCTGATCTGGCATCTTAGCCGGGTTCTCGACCACCAGGGTTTCGCCGTTGCTTTGCACCACCTGGTAGACCACGGTGGGTGCCGTGGTGATCAGGTCTATGTCGAACTCGCGCTCCAGGCGTTCCTGCACGATCTCCATGTGCAACAGACCGAGGAAGCCGCAGCGGAAGCCGAAGCCGAGCGCCTGTGAGACTTCCAGCTCGTACTGCAGCGAGGAGTCGTTGAGCTTGAGCTTCTTGAGCGACTCGCGCAGCGCGTCGTACTGGTTGGCCTCGACCGGGTAGAGGCCGGCGAACACCTGCGGCCTCACTTCCTTGAAGCCCGGCAGCGGCTCGGCCGCGCCCTTGGTGAGGCAGGTGACGGTATCGCCCACCTTGGCGGTCGTCAGCTCCTTGATGCCGGCGATGATGAAGCCCACCTGGCCGGCCGACAGCGATTCGAGATTACACGACTTTGGCGTGAACACGCCGATGTGCTCGACCGGGTACTGCGCGCCGGTGGCCATCAGCTTGATCCTCTCCTTGGGGCGCAGCGTGCCGTTGACGATGCGCACCAGCATCACCACGCCGACGTAGTTATCGAACCAGGAGTCGATGATGAGCGCCTGGAGCGGCGCGTCGGGATCGCCCCTGGGTGCCGGCACCTTGTCGATCAGCGACTCGAGCACGTCCTCTACGCCGAGGCCGGTCTTGGCGCTGCAGCGCGTCGCGTCGATCGCGTCGATGCCGATCACGTCCTCGATTTCCTCGATCGCACTTTCGGGGTTCGCGGCCGGCAGGTCGATCTTGTTCAGGACCGGCACCACCTCGACGCCAAGTTCGATCGCTGTATAGCAGTTCGCGACCGTCTGCGCCTCGACGCCCTGGCTGGCGTCAACCACGAGCAGCGCGCCCTCGCAGGCCGACAGCGAGCGGCTGACTTCATAGGAGAAATCTACGTGCCCGGGAGTATCGATCAGATTCAGATTGTAGATCTTGCCGTCGCGTGCACGGTACGTCAGCGCGGCGGTCTGCGCCTTGATCGTGATGCCGCGCTCGCGTTCAAGATCCATCGAGTCGAGCACCTGGGCTTCCATCTCGCGGTCGGTCAGGCCGCCACATACCTGGATGATG
Source organism: Burkholderia sp. (assembly GCA_040946865.1). GTDB lineage: Bacteria > Pseudomonadota > Gammaproteobacteria > Burkholderiales > Burkholderiaceae > Burkholderia. The sequence continues at coordinate 9,506 of JAYFSB010000013.1, read as the reverse complement.
CGATCCGCGAGCGTCGACTTGCCATGGTCGATGTGCGCGATGATCGAGAAATTGCGAATATGATCCATTCAGTGCCGATCAAGCGAAAAAGGCGCGCTCGACAACTGCGGAGCACGCCTTGTTTGTGTAAGTCTGTGAAAAAAGACTATTTTAGCCGAAAAGGTCTGTCTGTGGCGGCATTTTAGCTGCCCGGCAGCGCCGGCGGCACAAAACCTGCTGGGCCTGGCTGTGACGGCGATGCTTTCCGACCCCTCGCGCCACCGCCTGTACCGGCCGGCGCGCCAGCGCTGTACGCGGCACCGTACCCTTCCGTCGCGGCGATGCCGGCACACTTCCACGCCGTCCAGCAGCAGCACCGGCACGTCCTCGTCGTCACGCTCGACCAGCGCCGGGTTGGTATCGATGTCGATCACCGCCACCTGCAGATGGAACTCGGTCGCGACGGGCACCAGCGCGATCTGTAGCTCATCCCACAGATGGCACCAGCCGCGGCTGTAGAGCGTGAAGGTCACGCGCGCCTACTTCTGGGCCGCGCGCAGACGCAGCGGGATGAACTGCGTGTTGTCGCCGCGCCGCACCAGCACCGCTACCATCTTCTGCGGGTCGAGCCTCGAGGTGACCTCGACGAACTGCGTGGCGCTGGTGATGTCGATGTCGCCGACGCGCACCACGATGTCGTCGTGCTTGAGACCAGCACGTGCGGCCGGGCCGGCGGCGGCGTCGACATGCACGCCGTTGGGCACCTTGGCCGCCTTCATCTGCTCGGCCGTCAGGTCGCTCACGGTCAGCCCTAGCGCATTGCTCTGGCGCGGCTTGGCAGGCTGGCTCGGCTTGCCGCCGTCGGCGCGGGCACCGCCCTTCTCGGCTGGCACCTCGGCGATCATGATCGGCAGGTCGCGTGCCGCGCCCTTGCGCCATATCGTGACGGTGGCCTTGCTGCCCGGCTTGGTGTCGCCCACCATGCGCGGCAGGTCGGTAGCCTCGTCTACGTCGCGTCCGTTGAACTTCAGGATGATGTCGCCCGGCTGCACGCCTGCCTTGTCGGCCGGCCCGCTCGCCTCGACGCTGCTGACCAGTGCGCCTTCCACGCGTGGCAGCCCAAGCGAATCTGCGACGTCCTTGGTGACCTCGCCGATCGCCACCGCGATGCGCCCGCGAGTGACTTTGCCGCTGGCCTTGAGCTGCTCGGCCACGCGCATCGCCTCGTCAATCGGGATCGCGAACGAGATGCCCATGAAACCGCCCGTGCGGCTATAGATCTGCGAATTGATGCCGATCACCTCGCCGTTCATGTTGATCAGCGGGCCGCCGGAGTTACCGGGATTGACGGCCACGTCGGTCTGAATAAACGGCAGGTAATCGCCGGTGTTGCGCCCCTTGGCGCTGACGATGCCGGCCGTGACCGTGTTGTCGAGCCCGAACGGCGAGCCGATCGCGACCACCCATTCGCCCACGCGAACCTTGTTCGAATCGCCGATCGCCACGGTCGGCAGGTTGCTCGCGTTGACCTTGACGATCGCCACGTCGGTGCGTTCGTCCACACTGATCAGCTTGGCCTTGAACTCGCGCTTGTCGGTTAGCGTCACGTAGATCGTGTCGGCATCGTTGACCACGTGTGCATTGGTCATCACGTAGCCGTCCTGGGACAGGATGAAGCCCGAGCCGACACCGCGGTTTTGTTCCGTGTCGGGCGCATCGGGCTGCGCGCTTTTCGGCGCACCCGGCGTCTGCGGCAGCGGGATGCCGAAGAAGCGATGGAAGAATTCCGACATGTCGCCGTCGTCGAGGCCGTGCGGGAAGGTGCCGCGCGGATCGGCCGGTGCCAGTGCCGTGGTGCGGATGTTGACCACCGCCGGGCCGGCCTTCTCGACCAGGTCCGCAAAGTCGGGCAGCGCGGCGCGGGCCGCCGGCAACGAGGTGCCCGGCGCGATCGAGGCGGGTTGCGCGGCGAGCGGCAGGCAGGCCGTCAGCGCCACCGCGGCCATCCAGGTAGGCAGCGTGGTGGTCATGTCGAGGAACCGGAGCTTACTTCGAAGGCTTGTCTTCTATGGCAGCCGCGAACTGCTGCAAGGTGGCCGGCGGCACTTCGCCGAGCAGGGTAATCCAGAAATCGCCGCGGCGCTTCACCAGCACGTGGGTGGCACCGGTGCTGCCCGCGCCTTCCTTGCGCGAGCCCTTCTCCACCGGCTCGAGGAATATCGAAACGGTGGCCAGACCGTCGGTGAAGACGGCCTGGTCGACAGCGATCGGGGGCTCGCTCGGATCGCGCGCGGCCATCGGGCGGCGCACCTCGAGAATCTTGCGGAAGCCGGCCACGCTCGGGCCCAGCTTCCAGCCCTGCCCCTCGATGTCAACGCTCGCCACCGGCGGCCGCACCACCGTGCAGTCGGCGGAATTGTGCACGCCATTGGCGATCGTGGTTTTCAGGTTCGGGGTGACCGCGCCGATCTGCAGCTGCGAGAAGGCGACCTGCTCGAGCACGTGATCGGCGGCGTCGAGCGTCTGCGTGCGCAGCAGCAGGCCCGTCCTGGCATCGGTCCAGAGCTTATAGGCGTAGCGGTAGCTATCCTTCGACACCAGCTCGACCACCTGCGCGTTGATCCCGGCCACCCGGTCCTGCCCGAGCGGCTTGGCGTCATAGACCAACAGCACCTGTTCGCCGCTCGCACCGAGCAGCGACGGGAAGGCATCACGATTCTGGCGGCGCTCGACCACGCAGAGGTGTCGCTCCGGCACCAGCGTGACGAGGTTGTCGTTGTGGCGCAGCAGCTTGCGCGGCTTGCCGTCGAGACTTTCGATCTGTTCGAATTCGCCGCCCTTGGCGGCGATGTGAGTGATCCGCGAGGACTGCACATAGGTGCCGCGCTGGAACACGAAGGTGCCGTCGTAGCTTTGCTGCTGGGCGGCCTGCTGAATCCGGTCGAGCCAGGCGGCCGCGGCCTGCGGGCCAGCAGCCAGATCGAGCGGCTGCTGCGCAATCGCGTGCGATTGAACGGAAATCAGGGCGGCCGCGCAGAGCACGAGCGCAGGCAGCCGCGCCCCGCCGGAAGTAGTGTGATTCAATGGCAGTGTCCGCATCGAGTTTATTGGCCTTGCGTCGCGACGGTAGTACGAATGAGCGACATCGAGCCAGACACCACGGGCTGCTGCGCGAATTGCTGGTGAGCTTCGAGATATTGGTCGAGGCTCGCGTCACGGATGATGTTGACATCCTGGTGGGACGAGGCGGCCACGCGCTGCAGTTCCTGCGGCGCGACCGAGGCGACCTGCACCGGCGAGACGCCGAGCTGGCCGGCCGTGCGCAGCTGCGGGACCACGATCCAGGTCAGGGTGGCGGCCGCGGCGGCCACTGCCAGCGCAGGCACGAAGCGGCGGCGCAGCGCGTGCTTGAGCGGCGAGGCCGAGCTGGTGGCTGCGACGGCGATCGCGGCCAGCTCGATCAGGTGGGGCTCGGCCGCGAAGGCGGCGGAGAAACGGGCCGTGAAGGCCTGGCTGACGGCCGGCTCGATCGCGAGTTCGTCGGAACGCAGCGCGTCGCCAATCGCGTGGAATTCGGACCAGGCACGCCGTTCAGTGTCCCTGAAACTGACCAGGATCTGAGCGAACGATAGGCCATCAGGCGACTCACCATCGATCAGTGCGGACAGACGCTCGCGTTGCGAGCTCGGTTGCAATTGCGTAGAAACCGATCCCATGATACTCCCCTCTTCGATACCCTGTCGTGATATACGACTCTATCTGTAACTAGACCCCGTGCCGTTTCGGCACACCGGCTAGGCTCACCAGCGTCTGCCTTCCGGCGTGTCCAGAAGCGGACGCAACTTGTTCGCAATCGCCTCGCGGGCCCGAAAAATACGGGAACGTACGGTGCCGATCGGGCAATCCATCATTTCCGCGATTTCCTCGTAGCTCAGACCCTCAATTTCCCGCAGTGTGATGGCCGTGCGCAATTCCTCCGGCAACAGCGCCATCGCCGCGTTCACCGTTTCGGCGATCTGCTTGCTCATCAACATCGACTCGGGTGTGTTGATATCCCTTAGTTGGTCCGCGTCGGAGAAAGTTTCAGCCTCTTCGGCATCCGCTTCAGTCGAGGTCGGCGCGCGGCGCCCCTGGGTCGCAAGGTAGTTCTTCGCCGTATTCACGGCAATCCTGTACAACCACGTGTAAAAGGCCGATTCGCCGCGAAACTGCGACATCGCGCGGTAAGCCTTGATGAACGCGTCCTGGGCTACGTCCTCGACCTCGGCGGGATCCCGCACGAGGCGCGAGATCAGCCGGATGATCTTGCGGTGGTACTTGGAGACCAGGAGTTCGAACGCCGCCTTGTCGCCTTTCTGTACGCGCTCGACCAGAGCCAGATCGATTTCTTTTTCACTCACCTGACAAATCCGTTAACTAACGTCTGTTTACATTTGAATAAATGTGTTTATATCCTGTCTTTTGCGTAACGAGACAGGATGGTACGAACGTTACTGAGCGACGAAGTATGGAACAAAGTCCAAGCTATCCTGACGGGCGAGGAAGGCAACCGTGGCCGAACGGCATCTAACAATCGCTGGTGTCTCGAAGCAGTGCGATGGATTGCCCGAACCGGCAGTCCATGGCGCGATCTTCCCGCGGAATTCAGCCGGGGCCTTAAAAAAGTGGGCCGCAAGCGATCGGACCTTCCCGAGGTGGACTGAGCGCCACACTGCATTTGGCGGTGGATTCGAAGGGTCGTCCGTTGCGACTGATCATCACTGAAGGACAGGTCGCCGACATCTCGTGCGCGGCGCAACTGGTCGAGCATCTGCGCACCGGAGCGGTTATCGCAGACAAGGGCTACGATGCTGACCACTTCGTGCAACGAATTCGGGCCACTCGCGCAAAGGTCGTGATTCCCCCGCGTTCGAATCGCCAGACAAAACGCCGCTACAACCGTGTGCTTTACCGTGCACGCAACCTGATCAAACGGTTCTTCAATCGCATTAAGCATTTTGGCTCTCTTGAAATCTGAGTGGGTTAGGCGACATGTTGGTTGATCTGCGAGAAGTCGAGCTTGCCGTTGATCAGAAACAGCACAGTGCGCATGGGCGTAAGGTTGGTGGTATCCGCGCGCCTTTCGCTTGGCGGCCTGGAAGAGTCCGTTGATGGCTTCCAGGAAGCCGTTGGTCTGCCACGTCTGGGTTTAGGCGACGGTGCCGTCGACATGACTGCGGATCATGCGGGCGACGTCCTTCATCGGATCGACCTTCGAGCGCATGATTTTTGTGCACCACTGCTCGAGCATGTCGCTGACGACGTTGATCTGCTTGCGATCGAGACTCTCGCGAAGTTGCTCCCGATAGCGCCACGCGCGGGCGGCCCGCTTGGTCGTGACGTTCACGATCAGGGCATCGAGATCGGCACGTTGCGCGGCGGTCAGCCGGTCGCGATCCTTCAGCAACGACCATCGCAATCCCTTGAGTTCTGGATCGTTCGCTGCTCGATTCGCCGCATTGGGTCCACGGCTTTCGACGCATGAGCGACGACGTGGAACTTGTCGAAGGTGATGCGAGCATTCGGCAGGTTCGTCTCGACACCTTTGATGAACGCGGGCGACATGCCAATGCTGACCAAAGTGATCTGCTCGGGCTCTCCCCCATGCTCGCGCAGGCTTGCGACGAACGCTTCGATCGTCGCAGCATCCTTTCCTTCGGTCACGAACACGACTTGCGTTCGAGCGCATCAGCCACAAGCGTCAGGTAGTTGTGTTCGCGCTGGTAGGACGTTTCGTCGACGGCAATACTCGTCATGTCGGACAGGTCGATCTCGGCGAGCACGAGTTCGACATAGCGTTTGCAAATGGCGTTCACCTGATGCCAGGATTCGCCGACAGTACAGGCGACTGCAGTGAACGACATCTGCTGGGCGAGCATCAGCACAATTGCCTCGAACAGCAGCGTGAAGCCCTTGAGCTTGCCGGCCCACTCTGGCTCGACGAGCGCCACACGGCCGTCAGGCAGCTTGATGCGAGGCGTGCGCACTTCGAGAAAGCAGTCGTGCTGGAAGAAGTTCAAGTGCCGGTAGCGCTTGACAACGGTGTCGTGCACGGGATGGTCGCCGGCGCATCTCTGGATGCGGGAAGCGACTGCCGGCAACGAAATTGATATGACCGTAACCGCTTCGCAGCCGCGTCGAAATCGATGCCGTTCACGAACCATGGATCACTGATACCCAAAGCCGTCTCGAACAACTTGCTATGCATGGCTACCGTCGCTCACGTGTAAATCGGGCAATTTACCGCCCACTCGAAATTCAACAGAGGCAGCATTTTCGCCGCGTCTCCACTCGATATGACAAGCCTGCCGAGAGCTATCTCGTGTTTGCATCGCTTGCCTGCGCGTTTGGGCCAGTCATAAATGTGAACACTGCCTAGGGATGCAACGCGGAGCGCCATTGTAGCAACGCCCTGCGACCTGCCGCGAAACCGCGTGGCGAGCGTGCCGGTGGCCCGGCTCGATGCACAGCGCGGCCGGTATCCGGCGCGCGCTGGTTGCACGCGCGACAGGCTGCGTGCCAGAAAGACAGGAAGTAGGGAGGGACCCGTCAAGCGATCCCGCTTCAGATGCGCTTGAAAACCAGCGTGCCATTAGTCCCGCCAAAGCCGAAGGAGTTCTTCAGCGCGACGTCGATCTTCATGTCTCGCGCTTCGTTCGCGCAGTACTCGAGATCACATTCGGGGTCCTGATTGAAGATGTTGATGGTCGGCGGCGAGACCTGGTTGTGCACGGCCAGCACTGTGAACACCGACTCGAGGCCGCCAGCGCCACCGAGCAGGTGACCCGTCATCGACTTGGTCGAGTTGACCACCATCTGCTTAGCGCGATCACCGAAGGCGCGCTTGATGCCAATCGTCTCGGTCAGGTCGCCGAGCGGCGTCGAGGTGCCATGCGCGTTGAGATAGTTGACCTGGTTGGGATTGACGCCGGCGTTGCGCAGCGCGGCCAGCATGCAGCGGCGCGCGCCGTCGCCATCCTCGACCGGGGCGGTCATATGGTAGGCGTCAGCACTCATGCCGTAGCCGGACACTTCGGCGTAAATCTTCGCGCCGCGTGCCTTGGCATGCTCGTACTCCTCGAGCACCATCACGCCGGCACCCTCGCCCAGCACGAAGCCGTCGCGGTCCTTGTCCCACGGACGGCTGGCGGTGGCCGGATCGTCGTTGCGCTGCGACAGCGCGCGCGCGGCCGCGAAACCGCCGATGCCCAGCGGCGAGACAGTCGCTTCGGTGCCGCCCGCTATCATCACGTCGGCATCGCCGTATTCGATCAGGCGCGCGGCTTCGCCGATGCAGTGCAGGCCGGTGGTGCAGGCCGTCACGATTGCGAGGTTCGGGCCCTTCAGGCCGAACTTGATCGACAGGTGGCCGGAGATCATGTTGATGATCGAGGCCGGCACGAAGAACGGCGAAATGCGGCGTGGGCCGCGATTCAGCAGTTCGGTCTGCGTGATCTCGATCATCGGCAGGCCCCCAATGCCGGAGCCGACGACCACGCCGAAGCGCTCCGCGTTCTCCTCGGTGACCTCGATGCCTGAATCCTTCATGGCCTGCATGCCCGCCGCGATGCCGTAATGAATGAAGGTATCCATGTGACGCGCTTCCTTCGCGGGCAGGTAATCCTCGACATTGAAGCCCTTCACCTCGCCCGCGAAGCGGGCCGAATAGTTCGTTGCATCGAACTTGGTGATGTTGGCGATGCCGGATTGACCGGCGACCAGATTGGCCCAACCGTCGGCAACATTATTGCCAACAGGCGAAACCAGCCCAAGGCCTGTAACGACAACTCGACGGCGGCTCACGGTACCCTCTTTTCCATTGGATGACAAAAGCAAAAGCCACAGGGGCTGCAGGTACCAGCCCTGCGAGCCCTGTGGCTGTTAGCGCGGCCGGCAACGAAGCCGGCGGCGAAATCTAGCGCCCACGCAGCGTTCTGAAAAACGTTGCTGACGGCGTGCCTGGTCTTAGGCCTTGACGTTCGTGCGAGCGTAGTCGATCGCTTGCTGAACAGTCGTGATCTTTTCGGCCTCTTCGTCCGGGATTTCCATGCCGAACTCGTCTTCGAGCGCCATGACCAACTCGACCGTGTCGAGTGAGTCGGCACCGAGGTCGTTCACGAACGAGGCTTCGTTCTTGATTTCGCCTTCGGCGACGCCAAGTTGCTCGGCGACGATCTTCTTGACACGTTGTTCGATGTTGTCCATTACCCCTCCGAGAGAAAGTTCAAATTTACAAGTGCGCGCATTTTATCAGGTTTGATGCCACCAAAAATGCGCGACGGCGTTGCGATTCGAAAGGTGCTCGAGACAGCTCCATCCGACATACGGCGCGGATGGTAAACGAATTCCATTACGACATGTACATGCCGCCGTTCACATGCAGTGTCGTGCCAGTGATATACCCGGCAAGCGGCGAGGCGAGGAACGCGACGGCGTGGGCGATATCGTCGGTGCTGCCGAGGTGCCCGAGCGGAATCTGGGTTTTCAGTGCGACCTGCTGTTCTTCGGGCAGCGACTTGGTCATATCGGTGTCGATGAAGCCGGGGGCTACGCAGTTGACGGTGATGCCACGGCTGCCGATCTCGCGTGCCAGCGCGCGCGTCAGGCCGGCCACGCCGGCCTTGGCGGCCGCATAGTTGGCCTGGCCCGCATTGCCGAGCGAGCCGACCACCGAGGTGATATTGATGATGCGTCCGCTACGGGCCTTCATCATCGGGCGCAGCACGCCGCGCGAGAGGCGGAATACCGACCTCAGGTTGGTGTCGATCACCGCGTCCCAGTCATCGTCCTTCATGCGTATCGCGAGCTGATCCTGCGTAATGCCGGCATTATTGACGAGGATGTCGAGACGGCCGAATTCCTTGACGGTCGAATCGATCAGTGTTTCGGCTGAGGCTGCGTCGTTGACGTCGAGCACCGTGCCGCGGCCGGCCAGGCCGGCTTCGGCCAGCGCTGCGCCGATGCCCTGGGCACCCGTTTCGCTGGTCGCCGTGCCGATCACCATGGCACCCTGGTGCGCGAGTTCAAGCGCGATCGCCCGGCCGATGCCGCGCGAGGTGCCGGTCACGATCGCCACCTGTTTGTCGAGAGCCTTGTTCATGTTGGTTCGTGAGTCGGATAAATCGTGGCTCGCCACGACGCTTGAGCACGTCGTCGAGCGTGGCCGGGTCGTACATGGCCGCGCGCGCCCACCAGTTCGCTGTCGATGCGCTTGGTCAGGCCGGTGAGCACCTTGCCAGAACCGCATTCGACCAATTGCGTCATGCTGGTACCGGCGATATGACGCACGCACTCGACCCAGCGCACCGGGCCGGCGGCGCTGGTGTACCAGCGCGTCCTTGATCGCGGCGGGGTCCGACACAACCGCCACGTCGATGTTGTTAAGGCAATGCTGATCAAGTGTCTGCATTTGTGATGTCGTCAAGCCTGCGAAGCGAATCGATCATGAACGAAGTTGTCCTGGTTTGTTGTCGGTCGTCCTGGGTGCC
>JAYFSB010000012.1:0-13037 GCA_040946865.1 Burkholderia sp. | reverse complement strand
GAACCTCGAAACCCGGCTCGAGGAGCTGACGGCCGGGCGCGGCGCTGTCGATGTGCAGCATGCGAAGACGGGGCAAGGACAAGGCCACGAGCAGCAAGGAACCCGTTTCGCGGGTGCCACTGCCCGCCGCATCGGCTGTGCGAAGAGATCGTTCTCGAACCCGATCCGGCCTGCCCGAAGTGTGGCACTGAGATGCAGATGCTCGGTGAAGACGTATCCAAGCAACTTGCCCGTGTCGCGGCAGCGTTCAAGGTGATCCACACGATCCGTGCGCAAGATGCTCTGCCCGAGCTGCGGCCACATCGAACAGCCACCGATGCCAGGCCTGCCGATCGAGCGCAGCATTGCCCATCCCAGCGCGCTCGCCGATATCGTCGTGTCGAAGTTCGCGGATCATCAACCGCTGTATCGGCAAGCGGAGATCGCTGCGCGTGACGGTGTGACGCTTGATCGTGCCAGCATGGGCCGCTGGGTCGGCCAGATCGCCGAGCTTTGCAAACCGCTGATCGAAGCGATCCAGCGCTACACGTTGCGTCCCGGCAAATTGCACACGGACGACACGCCGGTCGGCCGTGCTCGCGCCAGGCAACGGGAAGACCCTGACCGGTCGCGGTCTACGCCCGCGACGATCGCCGCTCGGGCTCGACTGAACCGGCTGCGGTATGGTTCGACTTCTCGTCGGACCGTAAAGGCGTCCACCCTCAAACTCAGCTCGCGGCATTCCACGGCATTCTGCAGGCGGATGCCTACACCGGCTTCGATCAACTGTATGCGAGTGACGATGTTCATGAGGCAGCGTGCTGGGATCATGCCTGGCGCAAGGACTATGACATCCACGCGAGCACGCCGAGCGCGGGCGCAAGAATTATCTGTTCGTTGGCTCCGCCACCGGAGGCGAGCGGGCTGCTGCAATGTACAGCCTGATCGGGACGTGCAAGCTCAACGGCATCAATCCGCGCGTCTATCTGAGATACGTCCTGACCCACATCGCTGATTACCTCATCACCCACATCGACGAGCTGCTGCCCTAGAATGTCGTGGGCAAGCTGAAGTCGGCCGCCATTTCTCCGTCCACTACCTGATTGCCGACTAAATCCAGATAAATCGTGTCCACGATCGCTGATCGTGGGCGCGATCTCACGTGATCCACACGAATTCCACGTTCTCATCATCTTGCCTCACGCGCGTGCGAATGGGGAGCCAGCCTTGCCGAATCGCTTACCCATCTTCCGTCCCTGATCATAGGTCATGAAAAGAACGACGCTGGGCGTCGATGCGGTTCAGGATCATGCCGAACGAAGTGACGACGGTGGCATTCTCCATTTTGCCCAGGGTGATGAACAGCGAGGTGCGCTCGACCAGCGTCGCGACTGAAGACGCATTACGCGCGGCCCTTGATCAGGTCGCCTGCCCAGTGCTCAGGCACGATCCGCTCGTCGATCTCAGCCGGACGATTGTGGATGCTGCCCCTGGCGGTCTTCGCCCGCGCCGCCGGCTCTTGCGGGCCTGTCCGCAAGATAGGCGATCAGTTACGCTCGCAACTGGCCGCGCGGCAGGGCGTAGCAGGGTCGCTCATCGAGGTTCATGTTTCGCAATCTGTTCGGGAAAGTGCCGCTCACACGCAGCAACCGCTCGACCGTCGCCCACAACGGCCCTCTGCGGAGTCCCAAAGTCGGGCGGATTTGTGTTGCGGCAGGGCAACTGGCGCGCTGCTGGGCGAGCGGCGCACGATAGCCGCCAGCGAGCAACGGACGGTCTGGTCCCTTCTTCGCGGCCGGTGGTTCTGGTGCACGCCGGCGCTCATTCGACGGACAGCTGAAGATTTATTATCTGCTAGCGCGAGGACTCGCCGTTCTGGTCCCGGTCGAGCTGCGAGGTGGGTAACAGGGGTAACAGGCGCGCGCGCTCCAGCGAATCGAGGTACTCGGGGCTAACGTTGCCGGTGATGTAGTTGCCGTCGAAGCAGGAGGCCTCGAAGTTGTGGATCTCCGGGTTGATGTCGCGTACCGCGCGGCACAGGTCGTCGACATCCTGGTAGATCAGGTAGTCGGCACCGATGATCTTGGCGACCTCTTCGTCGGAGCGGCCGTGTGCGACCAGCTCGTTGCGCGTCGGCATGTCGATCCCGTAGACGTTCGGGAACTTCACCGGCGGCGCGGCCGAGGCGAAGATCACCGACCTCGCGCCAACATCGCGCGCCATCTGGACAATCTCGTGCGAGGTGGTGCCGCGCACGATGGAATCGTCGACGATCAGCACGTTCTTGTCCTTGAACTCGATACTCATCGCATTGAGCTTCTGGCGCACCGACTTCTTGCGCACCGCCTGGCCCGGCATGATGAAGGTGCGGCCGACGTAGCGGTTCTTGAAAAAGCCCTCTCGATACTCGACGCCGAGCTTATTGGCCACCTGCATGGCGGCCGGGCGCGAGGAATCGGGAATCGGCATCACCACGTCAATCTTGACTTCCTTCAGCTTGCGCTTAATTTTCTCGGCGAGGTAGTCGCCCATGCGTAGGCGCACGTTGTAGACCGGCACGCCGTCAAGGCAGGAATCGGGACGCGCGAGATAGACCCACTCAAACATGCAGGGGTTCAGGCTCGGGTTCTCGGCGCACTGCTGGCTATGGAAACTGCCGTCCTGGCCGATGAAGATCGCCTCGCCCGGTGCCACGTCGCGCACGAACTCGAAACCGATGCCTTCCACGGCCACCGACTCGGAAGCCAGCATCCATTCCGTGCCTTGCTCGGTTTCCTGCTTGCCGATACACAGCGGGCGGATGCCGAACGGGTCGCGGAAGGCGACCATGCCGTAGCCGGCGATCTGTGAGACGATCGCGTACGAGCCCTGCGCGCGGCGATGCACGCCCGAGACGGCCTTGAATACTGCGGCCGGGTCGAGCTCGAGACCGGTGGTGACCAGCTGCAGCTCATGCGCGAACACGTTCAGCAACACTTCGCTGTCGGAATTGGTGTTGATGTGGCGGCGGTCGATCCGGAACATCTCGTCCTTGAGCTGTTCCATGTTCGTCAGGTTGCCGTTGTGCGCGAGCACGATGCCGAACGGCGCGTTGACGTAGAATGGCTGCGCTTCGGCCTCACTCGAGGCCGAGCCGGCCGTAGGGTAACGCACCTGGCCGATGCCCGCGGTACCCGGCAGGCTGCGCATGTTGCGCGTGCGGAACACGTCGCGCACCATGCCGTTGGCCTTGTACATGTGGAAGTTGCTGCCGTCCACGGTCACGATGCCGGCTGCGTCTTGGCCGCGATGCTGCTGCAGCAGCAGGCTGTCATAAATGAGCTGGTTGACCGGGGAGTGAGAGATAAAACCTACGATGCCGCACATGGCATGGTCCTTCAAGAATACGAATACAAAAACGGTTTCGGCTGCTGCGTAATCAGATGTGGATATACGCAGCCAGCCCGTCGGGCAGAAACGGCTTCAGATCGCGCACGCCTTGCTCGGCAAAAGGACGAAACAGCCCGTTGCGCCAGAAATCCTGTTTCGGCAGCTCGGTCAGCTCGGCCGCGGGCACCGCCAGCAGCAAGACCAGCAGCACGCCGCGCACCAGCCCAAACAGCAGCCCCAGCGAGCGATCCACGCTGCCCAGGCCAGTGGCCTGTGTCAGGCGAGACAGCAGAGCGTTGACCACGCCGGCGACCAGTACCACGCCGATCACGATCACCCCGAAGGCGACCACCCACTGGGTCAACGCCCCACCCGGCCAGGTTGACGGAATATAGGGCAGCACGAGGCCCACGTAACGGCAGGCCACGAAAAACGCCACCAGCCAGCCGATCAGCCCGCAGATCTCGGAGACGAAGCCGCGCCACGCCCCGCGCAAGGCCGACAGACCGATCACCGCTAGCACGGCGTAGTCGAACGCAGTCAGCATCGGCGCTTACTGGGTCAGGCCCGCGTCGCGCACCTTCGCGATCGCGGCCGAGGCGGCCGCGCGATCGGCGAACGGGCCCGCACGCAGCAGTGTAGTCGCGCTGCCGTCGACCTGCTTGTGATGTTCGACATACGCGGACACCCCCGCCACTTTCAACTTGTCGGCCCAGCCGCGCGCAGCGGCTTCGTCCGGGAACGGGCCGAGCTGCACCGTGAAACGCGCGCCGGCGGGCTTGGCCGCGGCCTGCTGCCGCACCGGCTTGGGCGGCACCACCGCGGCGTTGCTGTCGGAGGAGTCGGAGGAAATGGCGGACTGCACTGTCTGCGTGTCGTCGTCGGTGCTCGAGGCGGGCGGCTCGTCGTGCACAACGCCAGCCTGCGTGTCGACCGGGTCCTCGTCGTGCGATGGGGGCGCGTGGGCAGGCTTGCTCGGTATGTCGATCGCGATGTCGTCGGTGACGGGCTTCGGATGCGAATCGAGAATCATCGGCAGCACGATCACCGCGGCGACCACCAGCGCGATCGCGCCCACCAGGCACCGGCGCGCGCGTTGTTTCTCGATGAGGGTCGGATCAAGCGTCATCGCGTCCGAGGGATGCTCGGCGCGGCGCGTGCGCCGCTCGACTCGCTCGCTACGAACGGCCTGGGAGCCAGTTTTCGACCTGCGCCGAAACGGCGCGTCGTTGTCTTTCTTCTTGCCGAACGAGAAGATTCCCATGTATGGCTGGTCCGAACTGCCCGTCAGTGTTACTGCGGTTTACGGTAGGCCATTACGCCGGCCACCGTATCAAAGCTACCAAAAACCACGATTTTATCATTCTCTGAAGCCCGTTTGATGGCATCTCGAAAAGCGTCCGCAGGTGCGGCGTGATGCGTCACGCTGCTATCGGGGCCGTCTTCGACGCCCGCCTCGCGCAGCGCCGTCTCGAGCGTCTCGGCCGACGCTGCACGCGGCAGCGGCAGGTCGGTCACGCACCAGTGGTCGATCTCGCCCTTCAGCTGCTTGAGTACGCCGGCAATGTCCTTGTCGCGCATCGCCCCGAACACCGCGTAAGTGTACGGAAAGAAACCCATGTTGCCGAGGTTTTGCGCGAGAACGGCCGCCGCGTGCGGGTTATGCGCAACATCGAGGACGATCGCGGGCTTGCCGGGCAGCACCTGAAAGCGCCCCGCCAGCTCGACGTTGGCCAGGCCCAGGCGGATATCCTGGGCCGACACTGGTAGACGCGAGCGCAGCGCCTCCAGCGCGGCCAGCGCGGCCGAGGCATTGATCAGCTGGTTGGTGCCGCGCAGCGCCGGATAGGCCAGCGCCGGGTAGCGCTTGTCGCGACCCAGGTAGCTCCACTGATGGCGCTCGTTGCCCGACTGCGACTCGTAGCGGAAATCGCGACCGACCAGCCACAGGTCCGTACCGATCGCCTCGGCGTGGTCGATCAGGGTTTGCGGCGGGGAGGGATCGCCGCAAATCGCCGGCGTATCGGGGCGGAAGATGCCGGCCTTCTCGAAGCCGATCTTCTCGCGCGTGTCGCCCAGGTATTCGGTGTGGTCGATGTCGATGCTGGTGACAATCGCGCAGTCGGCGTCGATGATGTTCATCGCGTCGAGCCGTCCGCCCAGGCCCACCTCAAGGATCACCGCGTCGAGCCCACTGCAGGCAAACAGGCGCAGGATCGCTAGTGTAGTGAACTCGAAATAGGTCAGCGTGACGGGCTGCGCCAGGCTCAGGCGGGCCGCCTCGACCGCCTCAAAATGCAGCAGCAACAGCTCGTCGGCCACGTTCTGGCCGCCCAGGCGCGCGCGCTCGTTGAAGGCAATCAGGTGCGGCGAGGTATAGCAGCCGACGCGATAGCCGGCCTTCAGCAGAATAGTTTCGAGGAACGCGCAGGTCGAGCCCTTGCCGTTGGTGCCGCCAACCGTGATCACCGGGCACGAGAACGCCAGCCCGAGCGCTTCCTCGACCTGGGTGATGCGGGCCAAAACCAGGCCCATGTCGATACCGACCGGGTGCGCGGTTCCGAGGTGCGAAAGCCAGGCGCCGAGAGTAGGAAATGTGCTCATCTGTACCACTGTGAATCTGCAGGAACGCTTAAAAACGAAAAACGTGGCGGCGCGTGTGGCTCAGGCGAGCACGTCGGCCGGCTGGCGCTGCAGCAGCGCGAGCACCTGGGCGATCTCGTCGCGCATCTTGCGACGATCGACAATCATATCGATCGCACCCGACTTCAGCAGGAATTCGGAACGCTGGAAGCCTTCCGGCAGCTTCTCGCGCACCGTCTGCTCGATCACGCGCGGGCCGGCGAAGCCGATCAGTGCTTTCGGCTCGGCGATCACCACGTCACCGAGGAAGGCGAAGCTGGCCGACACGCCGCCCATGGTCGGGTCGGTCAGCACCGAGATGAACGGCAGTTTGGCTTCTGAAAGCTTGGTCAGCATCGCCGTGGTCTTGGCCATCTGCATCAGCGACAGCAGGCTTTCCTGCATCCGCGCGCCGCCCGAGGCCGTCACGCAGATGAAGGGCACGTGCTGCTCGAGTGCGTTCTGCGCGCCGCGCGCGAAGCGCTCGCCGACCACCGAACCCATCGAGCCGCCCATAAACGAGAACTCAAAACAGGCTGCCACCACCGACAGCGTGCGGATCGCGCCACCTATCACCACCATCGCGTCGGTTTCGCCGGTTTCGTCCATCGCTTCCTTGAGGCGATCCGGATACTTGCGGCTGTCCTTGAACTTCAGCGTGTCGACCGGCACGATTTCCTGGCCGATCTCGTAGCGACCTTCCGGGTCGAGCAGCGCGTCCAAGCGCTCACGCGCGCCGATCCGCATGTGGTGGTCGCATTTCGGGCACACGTGCAGGTTTGCCTCGACGTCGGAGCGGTACAGCACGGCCTCGCAAGACGGGCACTTGACCCACAGCCCCTCGGGGATGCCCTTGCGGCTCTTCGGGTCGGTCTGCTTGATCTTCGGCGGCAACAGCTTGTCAAGCCAGCTCATCGTATGGTTTCCATCATCAGAACGGGCCGGATCGTTCCGGCCCGCACGGTGTTTCTCGGTGTGTCGTGTGCGTCGCGCGGCAGCCCTAGGCCGCCTTGGCCTCGCCGTCGAGCGCAGCGCGAATCTCGACGATGAAAGCCTTGAGCGCCCCTACCGCTGCTTCCGGCACCGCGTCCTCGAGCAGCTGCACGAGGCGGCTGCCGATCACGACCGCGTCCGACATCTCGGCCACCGCGCGCGCCGTGGCGGCGTCGCGAATCCCGAAGCCGACGCCGACCGGAACTGGCACGCGCGACTTGATGACCGGGATTTTACCCGCAATGCTGGAAACATCCAGATTTCCGGCACCCGTCACCCCTTTCAGCGACACGTAATAGACATAACCACTGGCGATCCGCCCGACTTCAGCCATCCGCTCCTCGGTCGAGGTGGGAGCCAGCATGAAAATGGGGTCGATGCCGGCGATGCGCATGCTGGCGGCGAAGCTGGCTGCTTCCTCGGGCGGATAGTCGACCACCAGCACGCCGTCAACGCCGGCCGTGACGATCGCCTCAGTGAAGGCCTCGGCATCCATCCGCTCGATCGGGTTGGCATAGCTCATCAGCACCACCGGGGTGCGATCATCGCGCTCGCGGAAGCGCTTGACGTCGTCCAGCACTTGTCGCAGCGTCACGCCGCGTGCCAGCGCACGCTCGGACGAACGCTGGATCACCGGACCGTCGGCCATCGGATCGGAGAACGGCACGCCGAGCTCGATCACGTCGGCACCGCCCTCGGCCAGCGCGTGCATGAATTCAACGGTTTTCACCGGGTCCGGGTCGCCCGCCGTAAGGAAAGGGATCAGGCCCTTACGACCTTGGGCGTAGAGTGCTGCAAAGGTATTCTGGATACGGGACATGATGTCGTTTCCTGGATTCGGTCGCGATCGGCGGCAAGCGGCCCAACTCGGGCTCAGACATCGGCCGGCGCGGCGATCGCGGCCACGCGCTCGCGCGCGATCGCGCAATAACTCTCGTTGATCTCGTAGCCGATGAAGCGGCGTCCGTGTCGTGCGCTAGCCACGGCGGTGGGGCCGCTGCCCATGAACGGGTCCAGCACCACGCCGCCTGGCGGGCAGCTCGACAGCACCATCCGCTCGATTAGTTCGAACGGCTTCTGGGTCGGGTGGTCGACTCGCTCCGCGTGCTGCCGATGCAGGCGCGAGACCGACCAGACGTCCTTCGGGTTGTAGCCCATCTCGAGCCACTTGCTGCCCTCGAACAGCTTGCGCGAACGCGCCTTCTTAGTTTCAGCGTCGTAGGGGATGCGGACTGGATCGAGATCGAAGTAATAGCCCTTCGATACCGCGAAAAAACCGATGTTGTCGTGCACCGAGGTGAAGCGACGCGTGGTCCCGCCCATGCTCGGCACGCGCCGGTCCCAGATGATCTCGTTGACCATCGTCAGGCGCGTCTTCAGGAAGCTGAAGATCTCCGGCGCGTACTGCCAGGTGCAGAACACATAGAGCGAGCCGCTCGGCTTCAACTTCGGGATCGCGAGCTCGAGCCACTGCCGGGTCCACGCCAGGTGGGCGGCGCCCTGCAGCTTGTCCGAGTCGTTGCCGTAGTCCTTGCCGAGCCCGTAGGGCGGATCGGCGACGATCAGGTCGATCGACGCATCCGGCAGGCTCGCCGCATCGGTCAGAAAATCGCGGTGACGCAACTCAATGCCGGCTGGCACCTCGATCAGGTCGCGCATCCGGGCGTCAGAGCACGATACCGCCGCGTTCCGCGACGGTATGCATGTCCTTGTCGCCACGACCCGACAGATTGACCAGCAGGATGCGGTCCTGCGGCAGAGTCGCGGCGAGCTTGGCGCTATAGGCGATCGCGTGACTCGACTCGAGCGCCGGAATGATGCCCTCGATCTGGCAGCAGTCGTGGAAGGCTTTTAGCGCTTCCTCGTCGGTGATCGGCACGTACTGCGCGCGGCCGCTGTCCTTGAGCCAGGCATGCTCGGGGCCCACACCGGGATAGTCGAGACCGGCCGACACCGAATGCGTCTCGATAATCTGACCGTCGTCGTCCTCCAGCAGGTAGGTGCGATTGCCGTGCAGCACGCCGGGGCTGCCGCCCGTCAGTGAGGCCGCGTGGCGGCCCGTGTCGAGCCCGTCGCCGGCCGCCTCGACACCGATCAGCTGGACGTCGGTATCGTCGATGTACGGGTAGAAGATACCCATCGCGTTTGAGCCCCCGCCCACGCAGGCGATCACCGCGTCGGGCTGGCACCCCGCCATTTCGGGCATCTGCACCTTGCACTCGTCGCCGATCACGCGCTGGAAGTCGCGCACCAGCATCGGGTACGGATGCGGGCCGACCACCGTGCCGATGATGTAGAAGGTGGTCTCGATGTTGGTAACCCAGTCGCGCATCGCCTCGTTGAGCGCATCCTTGAGCGTGCGGGAGCCCGACTCGACCGGCACTACGGTCGCGCCGAGCAGCTTCATGCGGTAGACGTTGGCGGCCTGGCGGCGCACGTCCTCGGCACCCATGTAGACGATGCACTCCATGCCGAAGCGCGCGCAGATGGTGGCGGTGGCCACGCCGTGCTGGCCCGCGCCGGTCTCGGCGATCACGCGCTTCTTGCCCATCCAGCGCGCCAGCAGCGCCTGGCCGATCACGTTGTTTATCTTATGCGCGCCGGTGTGGTTCAGGTCCTCGCGCTTCAGGTACAGCTGCGCGCCGCCGAGCAGTTCGCTCCAGCGCTGCGCGTAGTAGATCGGCGAGGGGCGGCCGACGAAATGCTTCAGCTCGCGGTTGTACTCGGCGACAAAATCAGGGGCGGCGTGAAAACGATCATAGGCCTCGCGCAGCTCGTCGAGCGCGTGGATCAGAGTTTCGGCGACGAATACGCCGCCATACGGGCCGAAGTGGCCGCGATCATCAGGAAAGTTGTACATGATTGTGTCTCTCGACTGGCCGGCCCGGCGCATGCCGCGCCGGCCTTGTGCTCACTTGGCGTCCGCCGCGTGCACCGCGCTCACGAACGCCGCCATCCGGGCGTGATCCTTCACGCCTTTCTCGCCCGGTACCTCGATGCCACTGGAGACATCGACCGCGCGCGGGCGGATCTGGCGTATAGCATCACCGACGTTTTTAGCGCTCAAGCCACCACTCAAAACGGCCCGATGCACGAGCTCTGCGGGAATAAGTGACCAATCGAAAACTTTACCGCTGCCGCCGTAGTCCGGCACATGAGTGTCGAACAACAGGCCGCTGGCTGTCGAATAGTAAAGTGCCAATTCTACCAAATCAGTGCGCTGCGTCGAGACCCCGACGCGCAAGACGCGCATCCAGGGCAGCAATGCCTCACGCGCGAGCGCCAGACACTGCTCCGGGGTTTCGTCGCCGTGGAACTGAAGCGTGGTGAGCGGTACTGCATCGAGCACGCGCGCCAGCTCCTCGGGCGTGGTGTTCACGAACAGGCCGACCGCTGAGACGAAGGGCGGCACGCGCCGTGCGAGCTCGGCAGCCTGCTCGATGGTTACGGCGCGCGGGCTCTTCGGGTAGAACACGAAGCCAACCGCATCGACACCGAGCGCGACGGCATGGTCGACATCGGCGGGACGAGACAGCCCGCACAGCTTGATGCGAGTGCGGGCTTGCGGCGGGGCGGCGGGGCCGCCGGCGGAAAGGGTCGTATCGGTCATCGTCAGGCGTTCCTGCTGGCGCGCGCCGGGAAGTTCGATCGGCTCTCGCGACTCGGGTTCGGTTGAGGCACTCAGGGATGCGGGCTCGCGCCGGGCACCGGGCCGTCGAGGTCGGCCCACACCGTGCTCCACGGCACGCTGCCGAGTTGCGCGGCCGGCACCGCGAACTTCTCAGGATAACCGACATGCGCCAGGTAGAGGCCGTCGGGCACGAAGGTCGGCGCGGCGCGATCGCGATTGCGCGCGGCCAGCACCTCGGCCATCCAGTCTGCCGGATAACGTCCGCGCCCCACTGCGATCAGGCAGCCCATCAGGTTGCGCACCATGTGGTGCAGGAAAGCGTTGGCGCAAAACCGGAAGTATATGAAGCTGCCCGAGGCGCGGATATCGATCTGGTACAGGTGCTTGATCGGCGTCTTCGACTGGCACTCCGATGAACGAAGCGAGGAGAAGTCGTGTTCGCCAATCAGGTGCCGCGCGGCCGCGCGCATCGTCTCGATATCGAGCGGCGTGTGGACCCAGCCGGCCCGCGAGGCCAGCATCGGCGAGCGCACCGGATGCACGTAGAGCGCGTAGTAGTAGGTCCGCTCGAACGCGGCGAAGCGGGCGTGGAAGCTGTCCGGCATCGGCTTGGCCCACTGCACGGCCACCGTCGAGGGCAGAAAGGCATTGGTGCCGCGTACCCAGGAGAAGTTGCTGCGATCGAGGTCCGTGTCGAAATGGACCACCTGGCCCAGGCCATGCACGCCCGTGTCGGTGCGACCGGCCACCATCGTCTGCAGGGGCACCAGCGCGAACGCCTTGAGCGCGCGCTCCAGTTCATCCTGTACGGTCTTGCCGTGCGGCTGCGATTGCCAGCCGCAGAACGCCGCGCCGTCGTACTGAATACCGAAGGCGATCCGCATCACGAGACGTCGGCGAGTTTCGCGAGCATGGCGCGCGCGGCCTCGGTCGGCGACGGCAGCGTCGCGCCCGGGTCGGCCGGCAGGTCGAGACCGAAGTCAAGATTCAGCACCCTAAACTGCGCGGCACTGAAAGGCGCGAAGCCCGACGCCGGGCGGTGTTCGGGGATCGATTGGCTTGGTTCGTCGTCGAGCGACAGTTCTTCGTCAGAGAAATCCGTCCCCACGTGTGTTGCCGATGAGGCATGAAGATCCCCCTTTTGCTCGCCGGCTTCATGTGTGCAGGCCGCTTCGAGCTGCGCGAGGCCGGTAGTCGGCAGGCGTGGATCGGGCAGACCGTTAGTTGCGTTATGCGATGCAAAATCAAGGTTAGCGTTGGGCAGGCCACTGCGCGACAGCAACGGCATGTCGAGGCTGTCTAGCATGGACACCGCATCAACCGTAAATTCGTGCACGGGCACGTTGGACGAGACAGGATGAGTCAGTTTATTCAATTCAGTCAAGCTCGAAGGTTCAGCGGGAGCGGCAGGCGGCGTGGACTCGTGATCGCGATGATCGATCGGAGCCGGGGCTTCCGGTGCGGCTCGCGTGGCTTGGGCCGCCGCCTCGTCCGTAGCACTGTCCACCGACAGTTCGGGCTTCGTCGAGGCCAGCGCGGTTTCGTTATCGGGCTCGGCACGCTTGCGGCACCGGAATGCGAAGCCAAGAATCAGCGCCGCCGCGGCGCTTGCCGGAACCGCCTGCGACGGCACCGCTGCCGGCCCCGTCGCGGGGGCCGCTCTGTCGGGCACGAGTTTGCCGATACCGTGCAACTGCAGCTCCATCAGCACGCGATTCTTCAGCGCAAACAATTGCTGCAGGCTGAACGGACGCGCCTGCGGTGCGTTCGCCAGCGGTGCCGAGGCCGCGCGGGGCGTGGCCGAAGCCGCACTGCCGGGGGCCAACAACGCGGCTTCCGCCGCGCTCGATCCGATCGGCGGCGCGGGTCTGGATCGAACCCGCTCCAGGAGGGCGCACTGGCTAGCTCGCCGGCATTGCCGCGGCCGACGAAACGCCGGCCGTCACGGCCGCGCCTGTCGCAGCGGTTGCCGCCGTTGCCGGATACGGTGCCGAACCGCCGGTGGCTGGCGCGACAGCGTTAGCGTCGCGCCCACCTTCAGGCGGCTCGGATCGTACTGCATGAAGGCCTGCGGATTCGCGGCAAACAGCGCGTGGGCCGGCACGCGCCAGCACGCCGGGATCGCGCGAATCGCGAACGATCGTGGCAACAGCGCGGCGCGTGCTCGGGCAAGAGGGGAAATACCGAGGGAAATCGCAGCGTCATCGGCACATTCGCCGCGGCAGTGCGCGACCCCGATTGCGTCGTAACCGCGCAGTTTACTTTACCCGCCGGCCATTTCGTCGAATTTGTGGCACCGGCCGCGCATTCGGGCGAGGCGCGAGCGTCACAGAGTTAAGGCAATGCTGATCAAGTTCACCGTCCCCGTGGACCAGCCGTTATAGATCGGTGGATATGACCCGAGCAAGGCAAACGAAAATGAAACAGCAAACGCTGGCGGTGG
>JAYFSB010000011.1:0-13210 GCA_040946865.1 Burkholderia sp. | reverse complement strand
GTAGGACGTTTCGTCGACGGCAATGCTCGTCATGTCGGACAGGTCGATCTCGGCGAGCGCGAGTTCGACATAGCGTTCAGCCGATGCCAGGGCTCGACGAGCGCCACGCGGCCGTTAGGCAGCTTGAGGCGAGGCGTGCGCACTTCGAGAAAGCAGTCGTGCTGGAAGAAGTTCAAGGGCCGGCAACGACATCGATGTTGACCGTCAAGCGCTTCGCAGCCGCGTCTAAATCGATGCCATTCACGAACCACGGATCGCTGATACCCAAAGCCATCTCGAACAACTTGCTATGCATGACTACCATCGCTCACGTCCAAATCGGGCAATCTACCATCCACTCGAAATTCAACAGAGGCCGAAACATGAACCCCGATGAGCAGCCGACCCTGCTGACCAGTCACGAAACGGTCTACACCGCGTTGTACGCCCTGCCGCGCGGCCAGTTGCGAGCGGGAACAGATCGCCTATCTGCGACAGGCCAGCAAAAGCCGGCGGCCTCGGGTGCGGGGCGAAGACAGCCGGGGCAGCATCCCGCACAGGATCAGCATCTATGATCGTCCGGCTGAGATCGGCGGGCAGATCATGCCGAGGCACTGGGAAGGCGACCTAATCAAGGGCCAAGGGCGCGCGTAATGCGTCTTCGGTCGCGACGCTGGTCGAGCGCGCCTCGCTGTTCGTCACCCTGGGCAAGATGGAAAACGCCACTGCCGCCGCCGTCACTTCGTTCGGCATGATGCTGAACCGCATCGACGCCCAGCGCCGTTTTTCCATGATCTATGATCAGGAACGGGAGATGGCCAGGCATGCAGCTCTGCGAGACCACCGGCATCACGGTCTACTTTGCCGATCCGCATAGCCCGTGGCAGCGCGGGCACAACGAGAACACCAACGGGCTGCTGCGCCAGTACATGCCCAAGGGTACGAATCTGACCGTGTTCTCCCAGGCCGAGCTCGACGATATCGCCTCTGGCAGATGAACACACACCCACGCAAGGCTTGAGCTGGAAGTGTCCGGCCGAACCCGTTCATGCCCGAATCGTTCGCTGTTCGTCAGTATCATCATGAAATCGTTGCCTTGGGAGATGCCATTCGGTCGCAACGGGCTTCTTGTTGCACTTCAACCTTGAAACCGCCACCACTAACTTCCGCCCGCTCACCCTTGTCACACCGACCTCTTCATGCGGAAGCCCTTGGGACTGGCCCAACCGAGCCGCTTACACCTCAACCTCGCGCGAGTCTATATAGACTATATATAATTACGCGACCGCTGCTACGGCTACGGCTACGGCTGCTACGATTTCATCAGCTGCTTCTGCCGCCCGACTCTCATGATCAGCCCGATGGCGACGCCGAGCGTGATCAGCGCGGTGCCACCATAGCTCATGAAGGGCAGCGGCACGCCCACCACCGGCAGCACGCCGCTGACCATCCCCACGTTGACGAAGGCATGGGTGAAGAAGCCCAGCGACAGCGAGCCGGCCAAGAGGCGCCCGAACAGCGTCGAGCCATGCGCGGCGATATAGAGCCCGCGCACGATCAGTACCATGTAGAGCGTGAGCAGCGCCAGCCCGCCCACCAGCCCGAATTCCTCCGAATAGACCGCGAAGATGAAGTCGGTGTGCTTCTCGGGGATAAATTCGAGGTGGGCCTGGGTGCCCATCAGGTAGCCCTTGCCGACCGGCCCGCCCGAGCCGATCGCGATCACCGCCTGGATGGTGTGGAAGCCCTTGCCGAACGGGTCCGAGGTCGGGTCGAGCAGGGTGCAGACGCGGTGCTTCTGGTAGTCGTGCATCAGCGGCCAGACCACCTGCGGCTGGCAGATCTTGTCCTCGAAGGTGGCGATCGCAGCCACCGCGATCACAGCGGCCACCAGCACCGGCACGATCAGCTTGAACGAGAGCCCGGCTAGGTAGATCACGAACAGGCCCGCTGCGAACACCAGCATCGCGGTGCCGAGATCGGGCTGCTTGGCGATCAGGCCGACCGGTACCAGCAGAATCGTGAAGGCCACCAGATAGTCGTACCAGCGGATATTGCCTTCGCGCCGCTGGTAGTACCAGGCCAGCATCAGCGGGGTGGCGATCTTCAGGATCTCCGAGGGCTGGATCACCACGCCGACGTTGAGCCAGCGCTTGGCACCCTTCTTGGTCATCCCGAACAGCGCCACCGCCACCAGCAGCGCGACGCCCAAGGTGTAGAGCGGCACCGCGAAGCGCATCAGCGTCTGCGGCGGGATGTTCGCGATGATCCACATCAGCACGAAAGTCAGCATGATGTTGCGGAGTTGGTCCTCGACCCGGCCCGGCATATCGATGGTCGCGCTGTAGAGCGTGACTATCCCGACGCAGAGCAGCAGGAACACGATCAGCGCGAGCGGACGGTCGAAGCCCGTGAACATTTGCTTTGCCTTGTTGAGCCAGGCGCGCTTGTCGAATTGCATGCCTATCTCCGTCATTCGTCGGTGCCAGCCGCGACGGGCGGCGCGGCCGGGTCGTTGGCGGGGGCGCGGTGCGGCTTGCGCGGCAGGTGCCGCATCTGGGTCGCGCTCGCGGCGCTGGCGGGTTCGGGCGAGGTTCTGGAGGTGGTGGACGCGCCGGTACCGCCCGGGGCGGCGAGGGCCGTGCCCGAGGCGGCCTCGGCACCGCTCGCGGCGCTGGCCGCGGCCGGCGGCACTGGCTGCGACAGCGCCGTGAAGCCCGCCGCGATCTCCACCGGCCGCGTGGTGTCGCCCACCAAAGGCGCGCTGACGGGCTCGATCGCCGAGGCGGCGGCAGCCACCACGGCGGCGGCGTTGGTCGGGTTCTGACGCTCGACTAGGTAGAAGTCCAGCACCTTGCGCGCGATCGGGCCGGCCGCCTGCGCGCCCCAGCCGCCGTTCTCGACGATCAGCGCGAGCGCGATCCTCGGGTGGTCGGCCGGTGCGTAGGCGGTGAACAGCGCGTGGTCGCGCAGGTGCTCGGCCAGCAGGTGGCCGTGGTAGTTGGCACCCTGAAGCGAGAACACCTGGGCGGTGCCGGTCTTGCCGGCCGCCGTGTAGGCCGCGCCGCGGAAGATCTTGTAGGCGGTGCCGGACGGGTTCTCGATCACGTTCTCCAGGCCGCGCTTGACCACGTCGATGTCGACCTGCTTGAGCGGGATCACCTCGCTTTCCTTGGACACCGTCAGGTGTCGCTCGCGCGTGATCGGGTCCTCGACTTCTTTGACCAGGTGGGGCTTCATCACCACGCCGTTGTCGGCCAGCGTAGCCATCGCGTGCGCCAACTGCAGGATCGTAAAGGAGTTGTAGCCCTGGCCGATCCCCAGGCTGATGGTCTCGCCGTCGTACCACTTCTGTAGCGTGGGCTTGCGGAAGGTCTTCCTCTTCCACTCCGGCGAGGGCAGTACGCCGCGCGCCTCGCCCTGGATATCGATGCCGGTAATATGGCCGAAGCCGAACGGCTTCATGAAGTTGGCGATGTTGGTGACGCCCAGGTCGCGCGCCAGCATGTAGAAATAGGTGTCGTTCGACACCATGATGGCGCGGTTCATGTCCACCCAGCCCTGGCCCGAGCGCACGTCGTTGCGGAAGATGTGGCCGCCGAAGGTGAAGTAGCCGGGATCCTGGAAGCCCCAGCCTGGCGTGCGCTTGCCTAGCTCCAGCCCGGCCAGCGCCATGAAGGGCTTGTAGGTCGAGCCGGGCGGGTAGGTGCCGTGCAGCGGGCGGTTCAGGAGTGGCTTGTCGGGCGAGTTGTTGAGCTCGTCCCAGGTCTGCTGGTCGATACCGTCCACGAAGGAGTTGGGGTCGAAGCTCGGCGAGGACACGAAGGCCAGCACGTCGCCGGTGGCCGGCTCGATTGCCGCCAGCGCGCCACGCTTGCCGGCGAAGGCCTGCTCGGCGACCTGTTGCAGGCCGATGTCGAGCGACAGCACCAGGTTATTGCCGGGCGCGGCCTGGGTACGCAAGAGCGTGCGCACCGGGTGCCCGCCGGCGGTCACCTCGACCTCCTCGAAGCCGGTGATGCCGTGCAGGTCGGTCTCGTAGCTCTGCTCGACGCCGATCTTGCCGATGTAGTCGGTGCCCTTGTAGTTGTTGGCGTCGCGACGCGGATCGTAGTGCTCGGGATCGCTGTCGTTCTCGTCGCTCATCATATCGATCTTGTCCTGGTCGCGCTTCGAGATCCGGCCGATGTAGCCGATCCCGTGCGCGGCGGTGGGACCGAGTGGGTACTGGCGGAACAGCCGCGCACGCACCTCGACGCCAGGGAAGCGCCAGTGCTGCGCGGTGAAGCGCGCGACTTCCTCGTCGGTCAGGCGGGTGCGGATCGGCAGGCTCTCGAAGTTCTTTGAGTCCTCCTGCAGCTTCTTGAAGCGGCACTGGTCGCGTGCGTGGATCGACACCACCTCGGAGAGCGCGGTGATGGTGTTGGCGAGCGTGTCGGTCAGCTTCGAGGGCGTGATCTCGAGCGTGTAGGCCGAGTAGTTGCGCGCCAGCACCACGCCGTTGCGGTCGGTGATGATACCGCGGTTCGGCGCGATCGGTGCCACCGAGATGCGGTTCTCGTCGGCCTGCAGCGCGTACTTGCCGTGCTGCCAGACCTGCAGGTAGAAAAAGCGCGTGGCCAGCAGCCCGAAGCAGACGAACACGAACAGGCCTGCCGCCGCGACGCGCAGGCGGAACTTCGAGAGCTGCTGCTGGGTATCCTTGAATTCGGTCATGCGGAATCGGGGAAAAGCGGGAGCAGGATGTCGACCGGCAGGGCGACGACAGCGAGCGGCACCGAGGAGGACGGAAGCGGGGGGGGGCGCTCAACATGAGGCGGCCAGGGCGGCTCAGATGGGCCGTGTGTCGTCCGAACCGACCGGGCGGCGTTGCGGCATCAACAGCAAGAGGCTCGCGACCGGCCACAGCACGGCCCCCACGAAGCCATCGACCAGGTAGCTCCAGCTCGGGAAGGCGGTGTCCATGATCAAGCGAATCACGAACGGCACCAGCTGGACCAGTACCAGCAGCAGCGCGACGTAGAACATCTGCACGCCGAGCGAGAGCCACAGCACGCGGCGGTGGATCGTGATCGCGCCATAGGACAGCAGCGTGTAGGCCAGCGCGTGCTCGCCGAGCAGGCCGGCGTCGTGCACGTCCATCAGGATGCCGAACAGGAAGGCCACGCCCATGCCGACTTTGCGCGGCTGGTGGATGTTCCAGAACAGCAGCACCAGGGCCGCGAAGTCGGGTACGCCGGGCAGCCGGCCCCATGGCATCAGGTTCAGCAGGAAGGCGACCGCCAAGCTGAAGACGATGAAGGTCGGATTGACCGGCTGCAGGATATATTGCGGGCGGCTCATGGCTGCGTTTCCTGGGACGGCGCGGCGGATGCCGCTCGGCCGCTCTTGGCAGCGGGCGCAGCCGGGGCGGTGGCGGCAGGCGCGGCACCGCGGCCCTTGTCGGCGGCCTTCGCGCCCTTCTTGCCCTTGGCGTTCTTGTCGGGCGTCGCGTCCGGGTCGACCGGGCGCGGCGGCACGTCGTTCTGATAGTGCAGTACCAGCATCTCGCGCGCGCCACGCACAGCCACCACCGGCATGCAGACCACGTGCGCGAAGGCGGTGTCGGCCAGCTTGTCGATCCGCACCACCTTGGCCACCGGCAGGCCCGGCGGGTAGGTGCCATCCAGGCCGCTAGTCACCAGCTCGTCGCCCACCATCAGGTCGGCGCTGGTCGGCACGAAGCGCAGGTCCAGCGAATCGCCCTTCGGGGTGCCGTAGATCACGCTGCGCAGCCCGGTGCGCAACACCTGCACGGGAATCCCCAGGTCGCGATCGGTGATCAGGGTGATCTCGGACTGCAGCGGGAACAGGCGCGTGACCTGGCCGATCACGCCGTCCTCGGTCACCACCGGCGCGCCGTTCTGGATATCGTCGTGTGAGCCGTGGCCGATCACCACCTTCTGCGAGAACGGATCGCTGGTGTCGTATTGGATCTCGACCGGCGTAGACTGGGCGACGATCCGTGTGCGCAGGCCCAGCACTGCTCGCAGGTGCGCATTGTCCGACATCAGCTGGCCGGCCTGGTTGGCCTGCAGCGACAGCGCCAGGTTGCGCTCGCGTAGCTCCTGATTGTCGTGGCGCAGCAAGACATTGGTGGCGGCGATGTCGGCGGCACCCATGAACAGGTCGCGCGGCACCAGCGCGGCCCGCTCCAGCGGGAACAGCACGGTGCCCAGGACGCCTCGGACGATTTCGAGCGTACTGAAGCGCGCATCCGAGATGAGAAGCGCGATCGCCAGCGCGACGAAAAAGATCAGCCGCGCGAGCGCGGAAGGGCCTTGTTTGAAGAGGGGCGGCGGACTGTATTCCATGGTCGGTGCCGAACGCTTGATCGGTTAAAAGATCCTCAGACGCGAAAAACACGCCACGGGTTCGGCTGATCTTGCCTAGCTGGACGTCACGCGTGCGTCGTCAGTGACTGCTGCCGGGGGTGCCGGCATGGGCTGCACGCGTCACCCGATGGCGCGTGCTCGGGCCCAGATTTATTCGTACGAGAAGATGCTGCCGAGTTTGTCCATGCGCTCGAGCGCCATGCCGGAGCCGCGCACCACGCAGGTCAGCGGATCCTCGGCGACCAACACCGGCAGGCCGGTTTCCTCGGCCAGCAGGCGGTCCAGGTCGCGCAGCAGCGCGCCGCCGCCGGTCAGCATCATGCCGCGCTCGGCGATATCAGCACCCAGTTCCGGTGGCGTCTGTTCGAGGGCGATTTTCACCGACGACACGATCTGGTTCAGCGGATCGGTCAGCGCCTCGAGGATTTCGTTGCTGGAAATCGTGAAACTGCGCGGAATCCCTTCCGACAGGTTGCGGCCCTTCACTTCCATCTCCTTGACCTCTGAGCCCGGGAAGGCGGAGCCGATTTCCTTTTTAATCGCCTCGGCGGTCTGCTCGCCGATTAGCATGCCGTAGTTGCGGCGGATGTAGTTGACGATCGCCTCGTCGAATTTGTCGCCGCCCACGCGCACCGAACCCTTGTAAACGATGCCGCCCAGCGAGATCACGCCCACCTCAGTGGTACCGCCGCCAATGTCAACCACCATCGAGCCGGTCGCTTCCGAGACCGGCAGGCCGGCACCGATCGCGGCCGCCATCGGCTCCTCAATCAGGTAGACCTGCGAGGCACCGGCGCCGTGCGCGGCTTCCTTGATGGCGCGGCGCTCGACCTGGGTCGAGCCGCAGGGCACGCAGATGATGATGCGCGGCGAGGGTGAGAACATTCGCGACTCGTGCGCTGTCTTGATGAACTGCTTGATCATCTGCTCGGTGACGGTGAAATCGGCGATCACGCCGTCTTTCATCGGACGGATTGCCTCGATGTTGCCCGGCACCTTGCCGAGCATCTGCTTGGCTTCCTTGCCGACAGCCTGGATCGTCTTCTTGCCGTTGGGGCCGCCTTCCTGGCGGATCGACACGACGGACGGCTCATCGAGGACAATGCCCTTGCCGCGCATGTAGATGAGGGTGTTTGCGGTGCCGAGATCGATCGCGAGATCGTTGGAAAAGTAGCTGCGCAAAAAGCCGAACATTCAGAATCCTGTCTCGCTCTGGGCCGACCCCGGGCCGAGTTGGCGCGCTGGGGTGGCGGCGGAAAAAATAACAGCCTCGGATCGGGCGGGAGCGGCTGCCTCGGGAACGCGAAGCTGCGTGTGAAATCTACTGGAGCCGCGTCGCGCGAGCCGCGCGGCAGGGGCGGTCCGGGGCTAGATTGAACGTGTAATGATACCTTATAATTCCCGGGTATTTGAACCCAAACGGGCCGTCAATTTACCGCTTCGTCCCCGCTTTTTGAGGGTTCGAACAAGTCCTTCACCCCCTGTCGCGGCGCGGCTTCCGATGCGCTCAGTTTTTCCGGTGAAACGCATGGCTTTGACCCTGAACGATGTGAAACGCATCGCGCACCTCGCGCGGCTCGAGATAGCTGACGCCGAGACCGAGCACACGCTCGCCCAGCTCAACGACTTCTTCGGCCTCGTCGAACAAATGCGCGCCGTCGACACGACCGGCATCGCGCCGCTCACGCACCCGATCGAGCAAATCCAGGACGTCGCGCAGCGACTGCGCGAGGATACCGTGACCGAGCACGTGAATCGCGACGAGAACCAGCGCCTGGCACCTGCCGTCCAGGAAGGCCTGTTCCTGGTGCCGAAGGTGATCGAATAACAGGTCGGCCCGCCCGGCCCGAGATCGCAGCTTGCCGCGCTCGGACGTTCCCGAGGCGGACTGAGACCAAACTGCATTTGGCGGTGGATGGTGGATTCGAGGGGTCGCCCGTTGCGACTAATCGTCACTGAAGGACAGGTCGCCGACATCTTGTGCGCAGCGCAACTGGTCGAGCATCTGCGCACCGGAGCGGTTATCGCAGACAAGGGCTACGATGCTGACCACTTCGTGCAACGAATTCGGACCACCCGTGCAAAGGTCGTGATTCCCCCGCGTTCGAATCGCCAGATAAAACGCCGCTACAACCGTGTGCTCTACCGTACACGCAACCTGGTCGAACGGTTCTTCAATCGCATTAAGCAGGCTCTCTTGAAATTTGAGTGGGTTACGCGACATGTTGGTTGATCTTCGAGAAGTCGAACTTGCCGGCGATCAGAAACAGCACGGTGCGCATGGTCGTGAGGTTGGTGTATCCGCCCGCGCCTTTCGCTTGACGGCCTGGGGGAAGAGTCCGTTGATGGCTTCCAGCAAGCCGTTGGTCTGACGCGTCTGGGGCCAGTCGACGATGCCGTCGACATGACTGCGGATCATGCGGGCGACGTCCTTCATCGGATCGACCTGCGAGCGCATGACGTTCGTGCACCACTGCTCGAGCATGTCGCCGACGACGTTGATCTGCTTGCGATCGAGACTCTCCCGAAGTTGCTTGCGATAGCGCCACGCGCGGGCGGTCCGCTTGGTCGTGGTGACGTTCACGATCAGGGCATCGAGATCGGCGCGTTGCGCGGCGCTCAGCCGGTCGCGATCCTTCAGCAGCGGCCATCGCAATCCCTTGAATTCCGGATCGGTTCGCTGCTCGATTCGCCGCATTGGGTCCACGGCTTTCGCCGCATGAGCGACGACGTGGAACTTGTCGAAGGTGATGCGGGCATTCGGCAGGTTCGTCTCGACGCCTTTGATGAACGCGTGCGAGTTGTGTCCACGCTGGTAGGACGTTTCGTCGACGGCAATGCTCGTCATGTCGGACAGGTCAATCTCGACGAGCGCCACGCGGCCGTCAGGCAGCTTGATGCGAGGCGTGCGCACTTCGAGAAAGCAGTCGTGCTGGAAGAAGTTGCCTCTATTGAATTTCGAGTGGGTGGTGTAAATTGCCCGATTTACACGTGAGCGACGATAGTCATGCATAGCAAGTTGTTCGAGACGTGCACGACACCGTTGTCAAGCGCTGTCGGCACTTGAACTTCTTCCAGCACGACTACTTTCTCGAAGTGCGCACGCCTCGCATCAAGCTGCCTGATGGCCGCGTGGCGCTCGTCGAGCCCGAGTGGGTCGGCAAGCTCATGGGCTTCACGCTGCTGTTCGAGGCCATGGTGCTGATGCTCGCCCAGTAGATGTCGTTCACCGCAGTCGACCATACCGTCGGCGAGTCCTAGCATCGGGTGTACGCCATTTGCAAACGCCATGTCGAACTCGCGCTCGCCGAGATCGACCTGTCCGGCATGACGAGCATTGCCGTCGACGAAACGTCCTACCAGCACGGACACAACTACCTGACGCTCGTGGTTGATGCGCTCGAACGCAAGGTCGCGTTCGTGACCGAAGGCAAGGATGCTGCAGCGATCGAAGCGTTCGTCGCAAGCCTGCTCGAGCATGGGGTAGAGCCCGAGCAGATCACGTCGGCCAGCATTGACATGTCGCCCGCGTTCATCAAAGGCGTCGAGACGAACCTGCCGAATGTTCGCATCACCTTCGACAAGTTTCACGTCGTCGCTCATGCGTCGAAAGCCGTGGACCCAATGCGGCGAATCGAGCAGCGTACCGATCCGAAACTGATGGTCGCTGCTGAAGGATCACAACCGGCTGACCGCCGCGCAACGCGCCGACCTTGAGGCCCTGATCGTGAACGTCACGGCCAAGCGGACCGCCCGCGCGTGGCGCTATCGTGAGCAACTTCGGTAGATTCTCGATCGCAAGCAGATCAACGTCGTCAGCGACATGCTCGAGCATGTGGTGCAGGAACGTCATGCGCTCGAAGGTCGATCCGATGAAGGACGTCGCCCGCATGATCCGCGGTCATGTCGACGGCATCGTCGCCTGGACCCAGACGCGTCAGACCAACGGCTTCCTGGAAGCCATCAACAAACCCTTGCAGGCCGCCAAGCGAAAGGAAAGGCGCGCGGATACACCAACCTCACGACCATGCGCACCGTGCTGTTCCTGATGGCTGGCAAGCTCGACTTCTCGAAGATCAACCCACATATCGCGTAACCCACTCAAATTTCAAGAGAGCCATCAAATGCAAGCGCCTGCAGTCGCACATCGACGATCCGAACAAGCACTGGAAGTTCGACGTCTCCGATCTCGAGGCGCGCAAATACTGGGACGCCTACCAGATCTCGCCTACCGCGACCCACTGGCCGCCATGAAACTGGCCTACCCGCCCGCCAAGCCCGAACTGGAGAGCGTGAAGGTCGAGTGAACCGCCGGCCGGATCACGCGTGGCACCCCACAACCACTGAAACCCGAACAACACTGAACGGAAACACATCATGCTGCGTGTCATTACGGCGAATTTGAACGGCATCCGCTCGGCCGCGAAGAAGGGCTTCTTCGACTGGCTCGGCGACCAGAAGGCCGATTGCGTCTGCGTCCAGGAAATCAAATTATCGGCCGACGACCTACCGCCCGAGTTCGCCGCACCGCACGGCTTCACTGGCCATTTCCACCATGCCGAGAAGAAGGGCTACGGCGGCGCGGGGCTCTACACGCGGCGCGAGCCCAACGATCTGATCATCGGCTACGGCAGCAACGAGTTCGACAGCGAGGGCCGTTATGTCGAGGCGCGCTACGGCAAGCTCTCGGTGATCTCGGTCTACGTGCCCTCGGGCTCGAGTGGCGAGCAGCGCCAGCGGGCTAAGTTCCGCTTCATGGCCGAGTTCATGCCGCACCTGACCGAGCTGAAGGCGAAGAAGCGCGAGGTGATCCTCTGCGGCGACGTTAACATTGTCCACAAGGAAATCGACATCCGCAACTGGAAGAGCAACCAGAAGAACTCGGGCTGCCTGCCCGAGGAGCGCGCCTGGCTGACTCAGCTGTTCGACGAGGTCGGCTACGTCGACGTGTTCCGCACGCTCGACCCGCGCCCCGACCAATACACCTGGTGGAGCAACCGTGGCCAGGCCTACGCGAAGAACGTTGGGTGGCGGATCGACTACCAGATCGCCACGCCGAGCGTGGCCGGCACGGCCAAGCAGACCTCGATCTTCCGCGATATCAAGTTCAGCGATCACGCGCCGCTGACGGTCGACTACGACTATAAATAAAGACATGGCCGCGAGGCTATGCAATGAAACGTAAGCGATCGGCGAACTCGCCCCTTACGGCATCGCGTCAGATCAGTTGGCGCTCAGGAGCTAGGCAGTATTCATATTTATGCCTCTGTTGAATTTCGAGTGGATGGTAAATTGCCCGATTTGCACGTGAGCGACGATAGTCATGCATAGCAAGTTGTTCGAGATGGCTTTGGGTATCAGCGATCCGTAGTTCGTGAACGGCATCGATTTCGACGCGGCTGTGAAGCGCTTGACAGTCAACATCGATTTCGTTGCCGGCAGCCGCTTCCCACCCATCCAGAGATAGCCGGCGGCCATCCCGTGCACGACACCGTTGTCAAGCGCTGCCGGCCCTTGAACTTCTTCCTGCACGACTGCTTTCTCGAAGTGCGCACGCCGCGCATCAAGCTGCCTGACGGCCGTATGGCGCTCGTCGAGCCAGAGTGGGCCGGCAAAGCCCAAGGGCTTCACGCTGCTGTTCAAAGCAATGGTGCTGATGCTCACCCAGCAGATGTCGTTCACCGCAGTCGCCCGTACTGTCGGCGAGTCCTAGCATCGAGTGAATGCCATTTGCAAACGCTATGGCGAACTCGCACTCGCCGAGATCAACCTGTCCAACATCACGAGCGTTGCCGTCGACGAAACGTCATACCAGCACGGACACAACTACCTGATGCTCGTGGCTGATGCGCTCGAATACAAAGTCGTGTTCGTGACCGAAGGCAAGGATGCTGCGACGATCGAAGCGTTCGCCGCAAGCCATGCACAAGCATGGGGTAGAGCCCAATCAGATCACGTCGGTCAGCATTGACATGTCGCCCGCGTTCATCAAAGGCGTCGAGACGAACCTGCCGAATGCTCGCATCACCCTCGACAAGTTCCACGTCGTCGCTCATGCGTCGACTCAATGCGGCGAATCGAGCAGCGAACCGATCCGGAACTCAAAGGATTGCGATGGCTGCTGCTGAAGGATCGCGATCGGCTGACTGCCACGCAACGCGCCGATCTCAATGCCCTGATCGTGAACCGTCACGACCAAGCGGACCGCCCGCGCGTGGCGCTATCGCGAAGATTCTCGATCGCAAGCAGATCAACATCGTCAGCGAAATACTCGAGCAGTGGTGCGCGAACGTCATGTGCTCGAAGGTCGATCCGATGAAGGACGTAGCCCGCATGATCCGTAGTCATGTCGACGGTACGTCGCCTGGACCCAGACGCGTCAGACCAACGGCTTCCTGGAAGCCATCAACGGACTCTTCCAGGCCGTCAAGCGAAAAGCGTGCGGATACACCAACCTCACGACTATACGCACCGTGCTGTTTCTGATCACCGACAAACTCGACTTCTCGAAGATCAACCAACATGTCGCCTAACCCACTCATTTTTCAAGAGAGCCCAAACTCTCAACCGATCAATTCTTCATCGAGAAACTGCGCGACGTGGTCGGCCTGCACCTGAGCCCACCCGAGAATACCTTGGTCTTGTGCGTGAACGAAAAGAGCCAGTGTCAGGCGCTCGAACGCACGCAACCCATGCTGCCGATGGGCTTCGGCCACGTCGAAGGCGTCACGCACGATTATGTTGGTCACGGCACAATCACGCTGTTCGCTGCACTGAATGTGCTTAAGGCAATGCTGATCAAGTGTCTGCATTCGTGATGTCGTCAAGCCTGCGAAGCGAATCGATCATGAACGAAG
>JAYFSB010000010.1:0-15289 GCA_040946865.1 Burkholderia sp. | reverse complement strand
CGCTGGCCAACGTTTATCGGTGCCGCGCACGATTGATGGCACAGGTGCGTCCGTAATGGGCGAGAACCGGGCCTGGGCCCGCCGACCATCTGAATGGCATCCAGGACGACCGACAACAAACCAAGACAACTTCGTTCATGATCGATTCGCTACGCAGGCTTGACGACATCGCGAATGCAGACATTTGATCAGCATTGCTTTAACAGACCCTAGTATAGCGGCAAGCTTCGCTTCAACTGCCTGCTGGATTAGTTCGTCGAACACGCTCTTCGTTGCCGCTTTACCGCGGTTCGCTTCTTTCGAAGACTTTTTCATGGTGGACGGTTCCGGCTCCCGCCGGGTTGCTGGTTGTGTGCTTCTGACACGCAATATTCTCAGCTAAACCGCCACCGCCTTCTCAAAATTTCGTCTGCCCACCGTACACCACTTTCGACAATAACTCTATCGCGAGCAACTTCGGGAGATTCTCGATCACAAGCAGATCAACGTTATCAGCGACATGCTCGAACAGTGGTGCACGAACGTCATGCGCTCGAAGGTCAAGCCGATGAAGGACGTAGCCCGCATGATCCGCAGTCATGCCGACGGCATCGTCGCCTGGACCCAGACGCGTCAGCCCAACGGCTTCCTGGAAGCTATCAACCGACTCTTCCAGGCCACCAAAGCGAAAGACACGGCGCGGGGGGATACACCAACCTCACGACCATGCGCACCGTGCTGTTTCTGAGCGTCGGTAAGCTCGACTTCTCGAAGATCAACCCACATGTCGCCTAACCCACTCAAATTTCAAGAGAGCCTGATTTTTTTGCGGATAAGCTGCGCCACACGCTGCGGAAAATCCGCAAGGCGGCGAAAATTATCTGCAGATTCAGACCGTGCCGCCGACCGTCATCGAATCGATCCGCAGCGTTGGCTGGCCGACCCCAACCGGAATGATCTGACCCGCCTTGCTGCATACGCCGACGCCCGAATCGAGCTTCATGTCGTTGCCGATCATGCTGACGTACTTGAGCGATTTCGGGCCGCTGCCGATCAGCGTGGCACCCTTGACCGGGTAGGTGATCTTGCCGTTTAGGATCATGTAGGCCTCGGAGGCCGAAAACACGAACTTGCCGTTGGTGATGTCAACCTGGCCGCCGCCGAAGTTCACCGCGTACAGGCCGTTCTTGACCGAGGCGATAATTTCCTGCGGGTCCTTGTCGCCGTTGAGCATGTAGGTGTTGGTCATGCGCGGCATCGGCAGCGCCGCGTAGGATTCGCGGCGCGCGTTGCCAGTCACCGACATCTTCATCAGACGCGCGTTCAGCATGTCCTGGATGTAGCCCTTCAGGATCCCGTCCTCGATCAGCGTGGTGCACTGGGTCGGGTTGCCCTCGTCGTCGATGTTGAGTGAGCCGCGGCGGTTCGGCAGGGTGCCGTCGTCGACCACGGTCACGCCCTTGGCGGCCACCTGCTCACCGATCCGGCCGGCGAAGGCCGACGAGCCCTTGCGGTTGCAGTCGCCCTCCAGGCCATGGCCGATCGCCTCGTGTAGCAGCACGCCGGGCCAGCCTGAGCCGAGCACCACCGTCATCGCGCCGGCCGGGGCCGGGCGCGCGTCGAGGTTGACCAGCGCCGCATGCACCGCGTCGTCGACGTACTTCGACAGCACCTCGTCGCTGAAGTAGCCGTAGTCGAAGCGACCGCCGCCGCCGCCCGAGCCAATCTCGCGGTGGCCGTTCTGCTCGGCGATCACCGTCACCGAGACTCGCACCAGCGGGCGGATGTCGGCGGCCAGCGCGCCGTCGCTGCGCGCCACCAGCACCACGTCGTATTCCCCGGCCAAGCTCGCCATCACCTGGGTGATGCGCGGGTCACGGCCGCGCGCCATCTGCTCGATACGCTCCAGCAACTTGACCTTGTCGGTCGCGTCGAGCGAGGCGAGCGGATCGGCCGGCAGGTAGAGGTCGCGGCCCGAGACGCCGGTCAGCGAGGAGGCCACCTGGATCTTGCGGTGCTTGCCGCCGGTCGCCGCGATTACCTTGGTGGCGCTGGCGGCCTGGCGGATCGCTTCGGGCGAGAGGCCGCCCGAATAGGCAAAGGCGGTGCGGTCGCCCGCCACGGCGCGCACGCCCACACCCTGGTCGATGTTGAAGCTGCCCGATTTTACGATCCCTTCCTCCAGGCTCCAGGCCTCGCTGCGGGTGGCCTGGAAGTATAGATCTGCATAGTCGACGCGATGCGTGAAGATGTCGGCGAGTGTGCGCGTGAGCAGGGACTCGTCGAGCCCGTAGGGCGTGAGTAGGATGTCCTTGGCGAGGGTGAGATTGCGGATGTCGGGTTCGATGATGTTCATGCGGTATCGGTGTTCGTAACAGGTGTCTCGGGAGAGGTCTCGAATTCGGGGCAGGTGTTAGCGTTAGCCGAGCACGCGATGCCGCCAGGCAGGCTCTGGCGCACCTCGGCGGATCCGTGTCGGGTCGAGCGCGCCGGCCACCACGCCCGGGCCCTCGTCGCGCACGGCGACGATCTCGCCCCACGGATCGATTAGCATGCTGTGGCCCCAGGTATGGCGGCCGTTCTCATGCGTGCCGCCCTGCGCGGCGGCCGGCACGTAACACTGGTTCTCGACGGCCCCGCGCGTGCAGCAGGGTTTTCCAGTACGCGCGGCCGGTGGTGTAGGTGAAGGCCGAGGGTACCACCATCAGCGCGCAGTCGCCGAGCCGGCGGTACAGCTCCGGAAAGCGCAGATCGTAGCAGACCGACAGGCCGACCCGGCCGAACGGTGCCTCGAATGCTTGGACCGCTTCGCCGGGGCGGATGGTGCGTGCCTCGTCGAAGGACTCCTCGCCCTTCTCGAAAGTGAACAGACGGATCTTGTAGTAGCGCGCCGCCTCGCGGCCCTCGGGCCCGAAAACCAGGGTGGTGTTCAGCACCCGCGAGGGTTCGGGCGCGGCCAGCGGCAGCGTGCCGCCGATCACCCAAACCCCGTGACGCCGCGCGGCGTCGACGAGGAAGCACTGGATCGCGGGCCGTCCTGGTAGGGCTCGGCGATCGCCAGCTTGTCGGTGTCGCGCACCACGTCGGGCGTGCTAACCATTTGCAGCGCGGCGACCGTCAACTGCGCCGGGCGATCGGTTCGGTCGGTCATCGGTAAGTGTCGCAATGAAATAAGGGCGCGCCCCGCATCAAGGGGGGGGGGCCGCGTCTGCGTCGGCGGGCTTGTGGTCCATCTTACCGCGATCACCCCCAACCCGCTGAATCCGCGGATGGGCCCAGGAGCCGGTGATCGCGTAGTCGAACGCGAAGGCGTGCGAGAACGTCTGCGACAGTGCCAGGTTGACAGCCAGCACGCCCAGGCCAAGCAACGGGTTGATCACCGCCGCGCCGATCGCCGCGGCGCTGGCGCTGACTTTGGGCATGATATGCGCGTGCAGGTCCTGGGTTTCGTGGGCGATGTCGATCTTGCCCTTCACGGTTACGCGCGCCGGGGCGGTGATCATGTGGAAATCGTCAGTGGTGACGATGCCGTTGGTGATCTTGCTGGTGCCCTGGATAGTCTCGAAGGGAAGGCCCTTGCCGATCACGTCGCGGAAATCAAGCGTCAAGAAGCGCGCCAGCCCCTGCAAGCTCAGCACGCCGAGCAGCTTGGCCGCGCCCGGGTCGACCTTGAGGATCTGGCCGTGCTTAAGGTCGAGCGAAAGCTGGCCGCTCAGGCTCGGATAGTCGATCGCGGTCGGGTCGCCGCGCCAGCCGAACTTGCCCTCCAGCGTCCCCTTGCCGTTCGCGACCGTGCGCGGCAGGCCGACCCGGTCGAGCAGGGCACCGACGTCGTCAATCGCGAGCTTGAAGTCAAACACCGTGCGTCGCGGCGCGTCTTCCTCGTCGGTGCCGCGCGCCAGCGCACGCTTCGAGGTGCGCCAGTTGGCGGTGGCGATCAGCTTGGCGGCTGGGTTGGCCAGTTCGAGCTTGTCGAGCTGCCAGACCGGCCCGCCGTTCTCCTCGAAGTTGTGCGCATTGACCTGCAGCCGGCCGATGTCATGGCCGCGCGCTACCACCTGGTCGACTACCAGGTCGATGGCTGGCATGACGCGGTTGGTCGGCAGAATCATGGTGCCGCCCACCAGGTTATGGTCGGCGCTGTCGGGCACCACCAGCTTGGCCAGACGCGCGTTCAGCACGCCGATAACGGCCTGGCTCACGCCGGGATCGCCGTGGGGCAACCAGGACAGGTAGCCCGAGACCTGGTTCGAGGCCACGTTGACCTGCCAGAGATCGTCGACATGCGAGGTACCGACGATCACGTTCTCCCAGTTGCGCTTGATCAGCTTGAGCATGCCGAAGTGCAGTGCGAAGCGTTTGGGCGCGAAGCTCGCCAGGTCGATGCGCGGTGCCTGGGCCGGCGGCGCAGCCGGTGCCGCGGCGGCCGGCGCGGGCACCGGGGTGCCGCGCAAGGTCTTGGCGAAGGCGATCCAGGCATCGGCATCGATCACGGTGGCGTCCACGGCGGCCGTCACGCCCTCGTGCGGTAGGTCCGGCATGCGGTTTATGCCTAGCGCGCCGCGCACGGCCCGCACCGGCTCGCCACGGGCGGCATCGAGCACGTAGGTGGCGGCCACCGGGCCGAGCTTGAGCTCGGCTTGCTCCAGCGCGCGGCCGTCCTCGGCAGGCAGCGGAGTGAGCGTGAAGCCGAACGGCATCGGCGTACCGGCCGACTTGGTGAAGGGTGCCGGGAAGTCCAACGCGAATCCGGTCAGACTCGAGGAGGCGGTGATCTCGGGCAGGCCGCCCTTGGTGCCGCGCACCGACAGCCGGTACGGCGCGTCGCCCACCACGCGGCCCAGCAGGGCGGCGGCCGGCTCGTGCAGATTCAGCCCGCGCGCCGAATCGACGGCGATCCAGCCGTCCACGTCGAAGGCATAACCTTCGTTGTGCCGGAACCCGCCGTTGGCATGCACCACGCCGCCGAGCAGGCTCGCCGAGAGCCTTTCCAGCTCGGCGCTCTGCTGGGTAAAGCGCACCGTGCCGCGCAGCTGTGAGAGTGGCGGCAGGCCGTCCGATTCCAGCGTGTTGCCACCGAACGCGAGCGCGCCCTTGATCAGCGTATGCGGATGCTGGACGTGCTGGGGGATGGTCAGCTTCAGCGCCAGCGAGGCCGGCCCTTGGGTGCGCAGCTTCTCGCCGACGTGGCCCGACAACCCGTCCAGCGCGCTGTGGTTCGCGTAGTCGACCAGGTCGGCCAGCGGGCCGTGCGCGTAGCCCTCGATCAGCAGCGGTGAACTGGCCGCGTGGCCGAGATCATCGATGCGTCCGCTTACCCGGCTCAGCTGCACGCCTTTGTAATGGGCGTGCAGAATGTCGAAGCGCAGCTTGTTGTTGCGCAGCTTGAACACGCCGTCGATGCCGCTCAGCGCCGGCCAGACGCTGGGCGTGCCGTTCGTGAGTTTACGCGGAGGCTGCGGGGTCGGCTCGAAGCGCCCGCCGGTGAACGGCGTGACGATGTGGAATACACCGTCGTTCGGCGCGTATTCGTAGGGGAAGGTCTCGAGCGGCCCCTGGGCGATGATGGTTCCGCCCTTCGAGACTACGCCCGCCTGCAGCGCATGGCCGAGATACTGGTGCAGGTGCTCGGACATGCTGGTCGGCAGATAGCGCACGATGCGTGGGATTGCCGCGCGGCCGAAATCGGCCTTCAGGTCGAGCGTGCCGCGGCCGTGGCCGGGATTCGAGTAGCCGCCGCTGACGGTGATCTCGACATCGGGATTTTCGACGTAGAGCAGCGGCAGCTTGACGTCGACGCGCGGGTGCCGCTCGCCCGGCGCGGCGGCCGTGGCGATGGTCCAGGAGGTCTGTGCCCGCAGGCAGTCGAAGAACAGGCGTGGGTCTTCGAACACGCCGGGCACGGTGACGGCGGCCTTGACGGTGTCGATGCTGGCGCTGCCGCCGCGCTCGGTCGCATCGACATGGCCCCAGACGTTCTCGAAGCCGGGGATCCCAGCGCGCGGATGGCCGCGCGGCGACAGCCCCGGCCCCTGGGCCTCGACGCTGATCCCCTGCAGATCGCCCGTCAGGCGGTAGCGCACGATCGGCGCGGAATGGACGGTCTCGTCGCCAGCCAGCTCGGCCTTTCCTGGCACGGCGCGCTCGGCCTCCATCACGTAGTTCGCGATCAGGCCGCGCGGGTCGACGCGCACCAGCTCGTTGCGAAAGCGCGCCGGCAGCGGCAGACCGCGGACGAATTCGGCGAGGATCCCCAGGTCGACGCGGTCGCCGGCCACCTGGATCAGTTGGCCATGGCTGGCGTCGGCCACGCGGTAGCCCGCCGTCAGCGTCGCGAAGGACAGCGAGCGCGACCGCGGCGTGCCGTCGTCGAGCGACGGCTGGCCCAGCTCGGCGTGCAGGTTCGAGAGGTTGAGCGTGTAGTCGTGGCCCGGCTTCAGCGTGAGATTCCAGCCGAAGCTAGCCACCGGGATGTCTAGGCGCGGCTGGGTCGGGCGCACCCGCAGCGCGACGTCGGCACTGCTCAGGCTGCCGTGCACGTCGAACAGCCGGCCGTTACGAAAGCCGATCCAGATGGTGTTGTCGATGCGGCCCGCATAGGCCTTAAGCGGCAGCGGCGCGTAGCGCGCCAAGGTCGGCAGGTTGACCGGGCCGGTCGAGACGTAGGCGTCGCCGGTCCAGTTGGCGGGCCGGCCGATCGCGGCCAGCGGCTTGTGTGTGAAGCGCGCGCGGAAGTCGAGCTGGCCGGCCAGCAGGGCGCCGTTGGCGGGTGCCTGCAGCGCCAGCCGGTGCACCAGGCCGTCGTTGAGCACGGCCAGGCGGATCCCGGTCAGCGTCAGCTCGGGTACGTCGCGCTCGGCATCGCGCCAGCGCAGCGTGCCCTCGCGTAGCACGATTGCCTGCTGGCCCAGCAGCCAGGTGCTGAACGCGTCGTTGCCTCCCTTGTACACGGTCAGCATGTCTACCCCTGCGATGCTTAGCGTGCCGTCGCGCTTGCGCGCGATCACCAGGTCCGGCGCGTCCACCACCAGGCTCGAGAGCATCGGCGAGAGCCGCACCAGCGAGCGCCAGGAGATCGCGGCGGTGGCGTGCTGGATGGTCAGGGCGGTGGTGCCGTCCTTGCCGCGGATAGTCAGGGCGGTGACGTCGACGCCGGGCTGCATGCCAGACCAATGCGGTGCCAGGCGGGCGATCCGGACTTCAGCGTGGAGTTTGTCGGAAATGAAGGATTCGATACGGGGCCGCAGCTTGTCGACCTGCGGCAGCAAGGCGTAGCGTAGGCACAGGTAGCTGCCGGCGGTTACGAAGTAGAGCGTCGCGCCGCCGATCATGGCGACGCGGAACACGCGGCGCAGCACCGGGTGATCGTGCTTGGGGGGGCCGGCTTCTTGACTGCTAGCGGCGGATTCCTGACGGTCGGGCATGCGGCGGACGGGCGGCGATGTGGTAGCGTCGGGGACTGACGCTGAAATGTAACACAGGGCGGTTTCACGGTTGAAGTGCAACAGAAGCCGGTTGCGCCCGAAGGGTATCTTCCAAGGCAACGATTTCATGATAATGCTGACGAACATCGAACAATTAGGGCATGAATAGTTCGGCCGGACACTCCCAGCCCAAGTTCTTGCGCGGGCGGGTGTTCGGGTGTTCATTTGCCAGGCAATGTCGTCGAGCTCGGCCTGGAAAAACACGGCCAGATCCGTACCCTTGGACATATGCTGGCGCAGCAGCCCGTTGGTGTTCTCGTTGCGCCCGCGCTGCCAAGGGCTATGCGGATCAGCGAAGTAGACCTTGATGCCGGTGGCCT
The DNA here is from genome assembly GCA_040946865.1 of Burkholderia sp. Taxonomy (GTDB): domain Bacteria; phylum Pseudomonadota; class Gammaproteobacteria; order Burkholderiales; family Burkholderiaceae; genus Burkholderia. The sequence continues at coordinate 7,506 of JAYFSB010000010.1, read as the reverse complement.
CGCAGAGCTGCTCATGCCTGGCCATCTCTCTTGTCCCTGATCATAGTCATGGAAAGACGGCGCTGGGCGTCGATGCGGTTCAGGATCATGCCGAACGAAGTGACGGCTGCGTCGGCGTTGGCGTTCTCCATTTTGCCAAGGGTGACGAACAGCGAGGTGCGCTCGACCAGCGGCGCGATCGAAGACGCATTATGCGCGCTCTTGATTAGGTCGCCTTCCCCAGTGCCCGGGCACGATCCGCTCGTCGATCTCAGCCGGACGATCGTGGATGCTGACCCGGTTCGGGATGCTTGCCCCGGAGGTCTTCGCCCCGCGCCCGGTGCCGCCGGCTCTTGCGGGCCTGTCGCAGACAGGCGATCTGTTCGGGAAAGTGCCGCTCGCTCGACCGTCGCCCACAGCGGCCCCTGCGGGTCCAGTCGGGCGGATGTACCGGATCCGGTTGTTTAGACACGATTTTGCGATCAGGCGGCAAGTGTCAAGAGCGCTGCCTGACGGGCTTCGAGGGGGGACTTAAAGCCCAGTTTTTTCGAAACGCCATTCGCGATTGTATCGATCCTTGAACGCGATGGCAGCAGCATGAGCTTCTTCAACGTTTTTGAACAGACGCCCGTGGATAGCCTGCCCTTCATGGTCCGATTGAAACGCTCGGCGACGCCGTTGGTCTGCAGCTCGGCAACGAAGGCGTAGCTCAGCGTAATCCCCCAGAACTTGATCTGGGCGCGGAAGTCGTCCGACGTGTACTGCGAGCCGTGATCCATTCGTAAGGACAGTCCGCGGCAGGCGTCAGCTTCGACCGATCCGAACTGCTCATGCACCCCTTGGCTGATTGACTCCAGTGCGGCAAAAAGCGGTCCCCCACCTTGGGGACGTGGATGTTCACGCACGCTACGCCGCAATGATCGACCGCAGCGAAGATCCGGCCCAGGCCCTCATCGATAGTTTGAACCTTGGCACCATCGGTGCCCACATCTCGTTAGGTCGATCAGTCGTAATTCGACCATCATGAGCGTTGAGCGATTTCTGCGGTCGCTGGTGAGGCGAAAGCCAGCCGTGTTCGCGCATCAGCGGCGAGACACGGGCTCGGGACACGCGGATGTCGTCCTGGATGCGCAGAGGCGCGCCCATACCTTACGTGCCCCTTCACCAACGAACGGCGTACGAGCCAGATCGGCACGGATCGCCTCGAGCAGCTCGTGGTCCGACATCTTGGGCTGCGGGACCCGCGCGTCCCATTGGAGCAAGCTGTGGGCGACGTTGCTCAACGTCCTGGCACGCTCGGCATAGATCGTCGCGCGCGGGAAATCGAGCACCTGGCACACCCGCTGCAATCCGAAGGGTTTGCCTATCGTGGAGATCGCGCGGCTCAATGTCGACGACCTCCATACAATCAAAGGGCGGCGTTCCTGCCGCTCGCGCGCCATGTACAGAATTTCGACCTCCATGGTCAGTTCCCCTACGCGATGCGCGGCGTCCTCGGGCTTGACTTTCAGTGGATCAGTCTGGCGTGACTTCAGTCCAGCTTCAATACCGACAAGGGCAAGCTCACGCCACTGCTCGAACTCGGCGAGTGTTACGCCGACCTCGTGAGAAACGGCGTCAATAGATTCGCTGCGCAGCAAACACAAAACGACGGCGCGTTTGAGCCCGATAGACCACCGCTTGAATGTCTACTTTCTTCAACATCTCAGACTACAGTTTGGATGACACGTTTTACCCCCAATCTGGGTCTAAATCTAGAAAAATCGGAGCCGCTACACTTATCCGCGGCTGATTGAACTCGGCGCGCGATGCAAGCTGGATCATCGTGCGCCCTCCACAACTCTTAGGTGTTTGTAAGTGCCCATCGCAACACAATACCTCTCGGTAGGTGGTAGGTGTCGCACTTCAGATTTTAGGCAACCATCCCTAAAAAAGCGATGACAAGGCAGGCGTCGAGAAAAAATCGGGACTCGATCGGTACCGCCCGCGTCGGTACCGCCCGCGCGAGCCGTTTTGGCCTACAATGCACACCATCATGCCAGCCCAGACTCCGCCCCGTCACCTCCACTTCCTGTTGCCGTTCGCGCTTCCGTCCGCCGCCGATGCCGCCTCGTCGCCACACAACCTGGCGAGCAGCCCGGCGCTGGCCGCCCTGCTGACCCGCGCGCGCCTGGTCGAGCGCAGCGCTGGCGAGGACTTCCAGCGCACGCTGCCGCATGCGCGCTGGCTGGCCGCGCGCTTCGGCGCAAACCAGGGCGATGGCGATGACAATGCGCCGCTCGCGCCGTACATGCTGCTGGCCGACGGCGGCACGCCGGGCGACGCGCCCTGGGCCTGCGTCGAGCCGGTCCACGTGCAGATCGCCACTGACCACCTGGTGCTGATCGATCCGTCCGCGCTCGAGCTGCCGGCCGCCGAGGCCGCCGTCCTGCTCGAGGTCGCGCGCCCGCTGGTCGAGGAACTCGGCGTGCAGCTGCAGGCACCCGATCCGCGGCGCTGGTACCTGTCGAGCGAGGGGCTGGCCGCGCTGGCCGGTGCCGCGCCGCTGCGCGCGAGCGGCCGCAACATCGAGATCTGGCTGCCGCACGAGGCCCGCACCGGCGAGCGCTCGCGGCTGTGGATGAAGCTGCAGAACGAAGTGCAGATGGTCTGGTTCGGCCACGCCGTCAACGAGACGCGTGAGGCGCGTGGCCAGTTCACCGCGAACTCGATCTGGTTCCACGGCCAGGGCCGGCTGCGGCCCGTGAGCAGCCCGTTCGCACGCGTGCTGTCGACAAACTGCGCCACGCGCGGACTAGGACTCGCCGCCCAGGTGCCGGTGGACGCGCCGCCGGCCGCCTTCGCCGCGCTGGCCGGCGAGGACGAGGTGGCCCGCGCCACCCTGCTCGAACTCGATGCGCTGACGGTGCCCTTCATCCAGCAGGACTGGGCGGCCTGGCGCGCCGCGCTCGATACGCTCGAGCGCAACTGGTTCGCGCCGGCGCTCGAGGTGCTGCGCGCCGGCGAGCTACGCGAGCTGAGCGTCACGCTGTGCGGGGATATCGGTGCCACCACGCTCGCCGTGAGGCGGGGCGACCTTCGCAAATTCTGGCGGTGCCGTGCACTTACCTCTCTGTTCGAATAACGCATCTGCATGACCCGACTCGTCACCCGCCAGGCCTCGCCCGCCGACGCCGAGGCGCTCGCTCGCCACGGCTTGCATCCCATTCTCGCACGCCTGTACGCCGGGCGCGGCGTCACCTGCCCCGAGGACATCGAGACCACGCTAGCGCGCCTCGTACCGCCCACCAGCCTGAAGGGCTGCACGGACGCGGCTGTGCTGCTGGCTGACACGCTAGCGGCACGCAAGCGCATGCTGGTGGTGGCCGACTACGACTGCGACGGTGCCACCGCCTGCGCGGTGGCCGTGCGCGGCCTGCGCATGCTCGGTGCCTCGATAGACTACTTGGTGCCGAACCGCTTCGAATACGGCTACGGCCTCACGCCAGAGATCGTCAAGCTGGTCGCCGCCCGCCGGCCGGACCTGCTGATCACGGTCGACAACGGCATCGCCAGCGTCGACGGCGTGGCCGCCGCCAATGCGCGCGGCGTCGACGTACTGGTCACGGACCACCACCTGCCCGGCGCGACGCTGCCCAAGGCGCGCGCCATCGTCAACCCGAACCAGCCCGGCTGCGACTTTCCGAGCAAGCACATCGCTGGCGTCGGCGTGATGTTCTACGTGCTGCTGGCGCTGCGCGCCGAGCTGCGCCGCCGCGGCACCTTCGACGAGGCCCGGCCCGAGCCGCGCCTGGACGGCCTGCTCGACCTGGTCGCGCTCGGCACGGTGGCCGACATGGTGCGCCTGGACGGCAACAATCGCGTGCTGGTCGCACAGGGCCTGCAGCGCATCCGTAAGGGCCGCATGCAGCCCGGCATCGCTGCGCTGTTCCGTGCCGCCGTGCGCGAGGCACGTTCGGCCTCGGCCTTCGATCTCGGCTTCGGCCTGGGTCCGCGGCTGAACGCGGCGGGCCGCCTGTCCGACATGTCGCTCGGCATCGAATGCTTGACCACCGATGATGTCGGCCGCGCCTGGGAACTCGCCCAGCAGCTCGATACCATGAACCGCGAGCGCCGCGAGATCGAGGCCGGCATGCAGCAGCAGGCGCTCGCCGACCTGGCCCAGGTCGATCCGGCCGAGGCGGCCACCATCACGCTGTTCAATGCCGACTGGCACCAGGGCGTGATCGGCATCGTTGCGGGCCGGCTCAAGGAGAAGTTCCACCGCCCCTCGTTCACCTTCGCGCATACCGACAAGAGCGGCGCTCGCGTCAAGGGCTCGGGACGTTCGATCCCCGGCTTCCACCTGCGTGACGCGCTGGACCTGATCTCGAAGCGCGAGCCGGACCTGCTGGTGACCTTCGGCGGGCACGCGATGGCGGCCGGCGTCACGCTCGAGACCGACGACAAGGTGCCGCGCTTCGCGGCAGCCTTCGAGACGGTGGCGCGCGAATGGCTGTCTGAGGAGGTGCTCTCGCGCGTGCTGGAGACCGACGGCGATCTCGAAGATGCCTATTTCACGCCGCAGTTCGTCGAGCTGCTCGACGGCGTGGTCTGGGGCCAGGGTTTCCCGGCCCCGCTGTTCTCGGGCGAGTTCGAGGTGGCCTCGCAAGCGCTGGTCAAGGACAAGCATCTGAAGCTAAAGCTCGCGCGCGGCCGGCAGCGCTTCGGCGCAATCTGGTTCAACCATACCGAGCCGCTGCCGGCCCGTGCCACCATCGCTTATCGCCTCGCCAGCGACACCTGGAGCGGCGTGACGCGCGTTCAGATGATCATCGAGCACGCGGCCTGATGCACCGGCGCGCGGGCCGGCGGCGTGACGCTGGACCCCCGCCACGGCTGGATCGCAGCCCGTCGCAATCCGCCACCGTTTTTCGGCCGCTTCCCCCGATTCCCAGGCAAATACGTAAGCAACTTGGCATAGCCGTCGTAGACGCTAGCAAAGATCGACGCCAAAGTGGTGTCCATCATTTTCGAAGTGATGAACACCACTTTGTTAGACACAGAGAAGCCGGGTAGTCACAAAGGACGCCCGAACCATAGTCGTGAGTTCCGGCGTCGCATCGCAATCGCCGCGTGCGAGTCAGGTGTTTCAGTCGCCAAACTGGCCCGCGAGTATGGTCTGAATGCGAATCGTGAGCGATATGAGGCTGGAGGTCATCGCAGCGCCAACCAATCAAACCGGAGATCGCGGAATCGGCCGTACCCGTTGGCACGATTGAAGTCTGGATCGAACGAGCGGTAGTCAAGGTCGACGGCGTTGTCGACCCCGATATGCTGCGAACCGTATTGCAGAGCCTGCGATCATGATCTCTTTGCTTACCGGTACACGTATCTGGCTTGCGGCGAGCGTCACCGATATGCGTTTCGGATTCCAGAGACTGGCTGCGAAAGTACAGACAGCGCTCGAAGAAAACCCGCTGGGTAGCCGCCTATTCATCTTCCGTGGGTGCTGGCGGCGATCGTAAGCGACTCGGCAAGGCCGATGTTCCCCCATTCGCACGCGCGTGAGGCAAGATGATGAGCACGTGGAATTTGTGTGAATCACGTGAGATCGTGGACACGATTTATCTGGATCTAGTCGGCAATCAGGTAGTGGACGGAGGAATGGCGGCGACTTCAGCCTGCCCGCTACCCGCTACATTCCAGGGCAGCAGCATCGTCGATGCGGATGATGAGGTAATCAGCGATGTGAGTCAGGACGTATTCCAGATAGGCGCGTGGATTGATGCCGTTGTCGTAGTCATTTCAAGATGTCGTTGGCGCCAGCTAAATAGAAATGTCGTGTTTTCAGGGGTTTCAGGATTTGTTCCTCATGGACTTCGATCACGCAGTGTCGAAGAGCGGATCCTGCTCGGGCAGAGCGCTTACGCTTACTGCATTGGTCTTCGTAGACCGCCGGCCAGGTTTGCGAGGTTGATGCTGCGCCTGTCGGTGTTCGGCAAAATCAACGATCACCTGCTCGACGTCGGCCTACGTGAATGCACGTTGCTTCCTTGGTACCGACGGGTTGCTTTGAACCGTGCACGGCTTGACCTTGATTGGTTCGCGACGGCGATCCGGATGCTCGACGATTGTCGCGCTGCGCCTGAATCGCTTGCGATACTTGAAGCATGTAACTCAATCGTTTTTGCTCGATCACAGCACCTTGATCGACCTCCGCTAACTTGTCGTAAATGCGGCAAGACAGGACTTTGCTATCGGCTCGGATTTCGATTCGCCCGTCCGGGTACTCCTATACATCGATATAGCGGTGAATCAGCTTCCGGTTCACTAGTGTGTCGTCCAGCAAGTAAAGCACTCGATCGTGTAGCGCTGTCAGCGATTTCGATACCCGACGTGTTTCGCGCCAGGGTCAACACCGTGTCCAGATTCTCGTCAACCCGCAGCGGCCGATGCACATTGAAATCGCTATTCGGCTGCTTCGCGAAGCGTGCGTTGTAGGCGGCCATGAAGGAAGACGCGTAAGCGTTTGGCGTCGGCCACCATGTTGATGCCGCGCAATCGCATTTCCTTGACCAATCGGTCCTGCAACGTCAGGTCTGCTCGCTCGACTCAGCCCCTTGGCTGAACTGCTGTTCGCGCAAAACGTGTCGATATTCAACTCGTATATTGCCCGGCCAAAGTGCGTCACGCTGCTACCGGTCTTACCCCCGCGGTCGTGCTGCGAAATACGCTGGCTTTGTCGCTGTAAAACGCTACCGGCTTGCCGTGGCGCTCGATGTACGCCCGGCGTCGCCTCGAAGTAGCTGAAGGTCGATTCGGTTCGCGTAAAGTGCAGCATCATCAGCCGGCTTGTCGCGTCGTCCACATACACCAGCAGCGTGCAGGCGCCGGCGCCCCTTCCTCGAACCAGCGATGATCGCTGCCGCCAATCTGGATCAGTTCGCCCAGGCACGCCCGCCGCACCAGATTCCCGGTATCGAATCACCAGCCGCTCGATCTGCCGGACCCGTCAGAGACCCCAGCCGTTCGGCCGCGCGGCCAGGCTTCAGGCCTAAATCCACCACGACCTAGATTACCTTCAGACGGTCGAGTTTTCGCATGTTCAATGTCACCAGAGCTGTTCGGTGCATCGCCGGCTCCATGAGCTGATGGGGGGCCGGCAAGCTTACCGAGGTCCAAACACGACATTTCTAAATGGCTAAAACACGACATTTCTAAAAAGCTACTACAGGCCCGTTGAGCTTGCACGTCCCGATCAGGCTGTACATTGCAGCAGCCCGCTCGCCTCCGGTGGCGAAGCCAACGAACAGATCATTCTTGCGTCCGAGCGCGACACAGCGTAGGGCGTTCTCGGCAAGCGCGTTGCTGATCTCGGCTCGGCCATCCTCGCAGTAGAACACGAGCGCTGGCCAGTGGTTCAACGAGTAGTTGATTGCTTTGGTGAGCGTGGACTTGGTCGACAGTATCGCGAGCTTCTCCCTGATCGTTGCCTCGCATGTGGCGAGCAGCGGCTTGGCCTTTTCCTGTCGTACGCGCAGGCGC
>JAYFSB010000009.1:0-15773 GCA_040946865.1 Burkholderia sp. | reverse complement strand
CATCTGAATGGTACCCAGGACGACCGACAACAAACCAGGACAACTTCGTTCATGATCGATTCGCTACGCAGGCTTGATGACATCGCGAATGCAGACACTTGATCAGCATTGCCTTAATGCCATTGAAGAACCGTTCGACCAGGTTGCGTGTACGGTAGAGCACACGGTTGTAGCGGCATTTTGTCTTGCGACTCGAACGCGGAGAATCACGACCTTTGCACGAGTGGCCCGAATTCGTTGCACGAAGTGGTCAGCATCGTAGCCCTTGTCTTGGATAACCGCTCCGGTGCGCAGATGCTCGACCAGTTGTGCCGCGCACGAGATGTCGGCGACCTGTCCTTCAGTGACGATCAGTCGCAACGGGCGACCCCTCGAATCCACCGCCACATGCAGTTTGGTCTCAGTCCGCCTCGGAAACGTCCGAGCGCTTACGGACCACTTTTTTAAGGCCCCGGCGCACGAATACTGGTGCGCTCGTACGATCGTCGAATCGATAAGGATGTGCTCGATTTCCATCTCGCCTGCCAAAGCATTCGCCACCCGTGGCCAGACACCTTGGCTTCGCCAGCGCGAGAAACGGATATATACCGTATGCCATCGGCCGAATTCCGCGGGAGGATCGCGCCATGGACTACCGGTTCGGGCAATCCACCGCACCGCTTCGAGGAACCAGCGATTGTTGGATGCCGTTTGGCCACGGTCGCCTATCCTTGCCCGTCAGGATAGCTTGGACTTGGTTCCATACTTCGTCGCTCAGTAACGTTCGTACCATCCTGTCTCGTTGCGCAAAAGACAGAATGTAAACAGATCCTAGTAGCAACGGAATCGCAGTGATCTCGTTGCTCTTCTCGTCCATTGCAATCTGTCCCTGGCTCAAGCCTTGTTCAGAACGCCACGCCAAGACCAGTGCAGCGGATGCCCGCTATGGTCCGCGTTGCCGCGCACTGTGTTTTGCCGTCCATCGCGACGTGCAGGCCCGCAAGGCGCGGACACAGGCACCCACCGATTCAATGAAGCAGCGCTCGAAGGCAACCCGGGCTAAATCCGCGGAACACCAGCCTGAACGTGTCTTCGCATGGAATTCCATTCGCGTAAGCCAGATGCTTGCGCAGCGCCGTCAGCGCAATTTCGTCCCGCGGGTAACGGCACTGATAGCACCACGGATCCCGCAACTCGACGAACACATCCATGATCGAAGGCATCTCTCGTTTCGACAAAAATCGAGAGTCAACCCCAACGCGCCGATGCTTACAACCACTAACTTCTGCCTGCTTACCCTTGCCACATGAACCTCTTTATCCGGAAGCCCTGGCTGTTGGTGCCGTGCGATTACTTGTCGAAGCCAGCCGGCGGCCAATTTTCAAGCTTCATGCCCAGCGTGAGACCGCGCGAAGCGAGCACTTCCTTGATCTCGTTGAGCGACTTGCGACCGAGGTTCGGCGTCTTCAGCAGCTCATTTTCGGTGCGCTGGATCAGATCGCCGATATAGTAGATGTTTTCGGCTTTCAGGCAGTTCGCCGAACGAACCGTCAGCTCAAGATCATCGACCGGACGCAACAGGATCGGATCGATCTGCGGTGCACGCGACGGGGCTTCGGCAGCCGTTTCCGTGCCTTCCAGCGCCGCGAACACGGACAGCTGGTCGACCAGGATGCGGGCCGACTGGCGAATCGCCTCTTCCGGGGTGATCATGCCGCTCGTCTCGATGTTCATGACGAGCTTGTCCAGATCGGTACGCTGCTCGACACGGGCGCTCTCGACGGCGTAGCTCACGCGGCGAACCGGCGAGAACGACGCATCCAGCACGATGCGGCCGATGATCTTGGCCGATTCCTCGCCGTAGCGACGCACGTTGCCCGGCACATAGCCGCGGCCCTTTTCGATCTTGATCTGGACATCGAGCTTGCCGCCTTTCGTCAGGTGGGCAATCACGTGATCCGGATTGATCACCTCGCAGACATGCGCGAGTTCGATGTCGTCGGCCGTCACGATGCCTTCGCCTTCCTTGCGCAGCGTCACCGTGACTTCGTCGCGGTTGTGCAGCTTGAACACCACCCCTTTCAGGTTCAGCAGCAGGTTGACGACGTCCTCTTGCACACCATCAAGCGTCGAATACTCGTGCACCACGCCGGCGATCGTCAATTCGGTCGGCGCATAGCCGATCATCGACGACAGCAGGACACGGCGAAGCGCATTGCCCAAGGTGTGACCGTAGCCGCGTTCGAACGGCTCCATGACCACTTTCGCATGGTTCTCGCCCAGCGATTCCACGGCGATAATCTTGGGTTTCAACAAACTGGTTTGCATAGGTTTTCCTTTTCAGTACTTTCGGCTCGTTACACCGATAAGGCTGACCGGTAACACCTGAAAATGAACAGCCGAGGCCCTGCTGGCTCTCGCAAGCAGGGTACCTCGGCTATCAATCGGATTAACGCGAATACAATTCGACGATCAGGCTTTCGTTGATGTCGCCTGCGATTTCGGCGCGCTCCGGCACTTGCTTGAAGGTGCCTTCTAACTTCTTCGCATCGACCGTAACCCAGCTCGGCATGCCGCCTTGCTCAGCCAGCAACAGCGCTTCGACGATACGCGCCTGCTTCTTCGACTTTTCGCGGATCGCGATGATGTCGCCCACCTGGACTTGCAGCGACGGGATGTTCGAGATGATGCCGTTCACTGTGACGGCCTTGTGGCCCACGAGCTGACGCGCTTCGGCGCGGGTCGAACCGAAACCCATGCGGTAGACGACGTTGTCCAGGCGCGACTCGAGCAGTTGCAGCAGGTTTTCACCCGTGTTGCCCTTGCGGCGGTCGGCTTCCGCGAAATAGCGACGGAACTGGCGCTCCAGCATGCCGTAGATACGCTTGACCTTCTGCTTTTCACGCAGTTGCGTACCGTAGTCGGACGTGCGCGCACCGGAGATGCGGCCGTGCTGACCCGGCTTGCTGTCGAGCTTGCACTTATCGGCGAGCGAGCGACGCGCGCTCTTCAGGAACAGATCGGTGCCTTCACGGCGGGACAGCTTGGCCTTGGGGCCGGTATAACGTGCCACTTTGCGTTTCCTCTATCTATCGTCACGCGGCCGCAAAAACTGAGCTAGTGCGTGCCCTTTGGACCGAACGGTGGACTTAGTCAATCAATAGACTACGTTGCCCGAAGCCGCCGCGGCGAGCGGCGGCGACAGGCTGCGCCTGACATCCTTAGATGCGGCGGCGCTTCGGCGGACGGCAGCCGTTGTGCGGGATCGGGGTCACATCGGAAATCGCCGTGATCTTGATGCCGAGGCCGTGCAGTGCACGCACTGCCGACTCACGACCCGGGCCCGGGCCCTTGATGCGAACTTCGAGGTTCTTCACGCCGTATTCCATCGCAACACGGCCAGCCGACTCGGCTGCGACCTGTGCGGCAAACGGGGTCGACTTGCGCGAACCCTTAAAGCCTTGGCCGCCCGACGTCGCCCACGCCAGAGCGTTGCCCTGACGATCAGTGATCGTGATGATCGTGTTGTTGAACGATGCGTGAACGTGAACCACGCCTTCCGCGACGTTTTTCTTAACCTTCTTGCGAACGCGTTGAGCTGCATTATTGGAAGCCTTAGCCATGACGTTTTCCTGTAACTGTCAGCTTATTTCTTCAGCGCTTGAGCAGCGCGGCGTGGACCCTTGCGGGTACGTGCATTCGTACGCGTACGCTGGCCACGCATCGGCAGACCCTTGCGATGGCGGATGCCACGGTAACAGCCGAGGTCCATCAGGCGCTTGATGTTCATCGTCACTTCACGGCGCAGATCGCCTTCGACGACAAACTCGCCCACTTCTTCACGCAGTTTTTCGAGGTCTGCGTCGTTCAGGTCCTTGACCTTCTTCGAGAATTCGACGCCTGCAGCGACACAAATGCCGCGAGCGCGCGTGCGGCCGACACCGAAAATCGCCGTCAGGCCGATCTCGGTATGCTGGTGATTCGGGATGTTAACCCCTGCGATACGAGCCATTGTTTTTCCTCAAACAAAAAGCGCAAATAAACGCGCGATCAGCCTTGACGCTGTTTATGGCGCGGGTCCGAACTGCAGATCACGCGAACCACGCCTTTGCGCTTAATAAGCTTGCAATTGCGGCAAATGCGCTTAACCGATGCCATCACTTTCATGATATTACCCTTTTTACAAATCATTTTGCCCGAAACACGATCCGCGCACGCGACAGATCGTAAGGCGTCAATTCAACCGTCACCTTGTCGCCTGGCAAGATGCGGATGTAGTGCATCCGCATCTTGCCCGAGATATGGCCCAACACGACATGGCCGTTTTCCAGCTTCACGCGGAAGGTAGCATTCGGAAGGTTTTCGACCACTTCTCCCTGCATCTGGATTACATCGTCTTTGGCCATAAGTCCTTTCAACGCATTGGGATGTTACCGCCCTTGAAATTGGCTTTCTTGAGCAGCGATTCATACTGTTGCGACATAACGTACGACTGCACCTGCGCCATGAAGTCCATCGTGACGACGACAATGATCAGCAGCGACGTTCCACCAAAATAAAACGGCACGTTCCAGCGCAGCACCAGGAATTCCGGCAGCATACACACGAAGACGATGTAGATCGCACCGGCCAGCGTCAGACGCGTGAGGATGCGGTCGATATATCGCGCGGTCTGGTCGCCCGGACGGATGCCCGGCACGAATGCCCCGCTCTTCTTCAGGTTGTCTGCCGTTTCCCTGCTGTTGAACACCAGTGCGGTGTAGAAAAAGCAGAAAAACACGATTGCCAGCGTGTACAGCAGCACGTACACCGGCTGCCCCGGCTTCAGCGCTTCCGCCACGTTGTGCAGCGTGCCGGACAGCCAGTTCTTGCGATCGCCCGAGCTTAACCAGCCCAGGATAGTTGCAGGGAATAGGATGATCGACGATGCGAAGATCGGCGGAATCACGCCCGACATGTTCAACTTCAGCGGCAGGTGCGACGACTGCCCACCGCATATTTTGTTGCCGACCTGGCGCTTCGCGTAGTTCACGAGGATCTTTCGCTGACCGCGTTCGATGAACACCACCAGGTAGGTCACCGCGGCAATCAGGACGACGATAATGATCGACGAAATGGTGCTCATCGAACCCGTACGCACCAGCTCGAACAGGCCACCCACGGCATTCGGGAAGCCTGCTGCGATCCCGCCGAAGATGATGATCGAAATACCGTTGCCCAGACCGCGCTCGGTGATCTGCTCGCCGAGCCACATCAGGAACATCGTGCCCGTCACCAGGGTAACGACCGTCGTGAGACGGAACAGCATGCCCGGATCGATCACGAGGCCAGGCTGATTTTCCAGCGCAGCCGCGATACCGAAGGCCTGAAACGTGGCCAGTACGACCGTGAAGACACGCGTGTACTGGGTGATCTTCCGCTGTCCTGCCTGCCCTTCTTGCTTCAGCGCCTCGAGCGGCGGCGAGAGGAGCGCCAGCAACTGCATGATGATCGACGCGGAGATGTACGGCATGATCCCCAGAGCGAAGATCGTGAAGCGGGACAACGCACCACCCGAGAACATGTTGAACATGCCAAGGATGCCGCCTGCCTGGCTCTGGAACAGTTTCGCCAGTTGATCCGGATCGATGCCCGGAACCGGGATGTGCGCGCCGATGCGATAGACAATCAGCGCCAGCAGCAAAAACATCGCCCGCCGACGCAGATCGCCGAACTTCGCCGTGCTTCGATTGGGTTTTGCGAGACTCTGGCTGTTGGCCAAGTATCTTCCTCCGATGCAGATGCTAGTAACGCGCGTGAGCTGCGTTACTCGGCAAACGAACCGCCAGCCGCTTCGATCGCCGCACGTGCCGACTTCGTCGCGCCGAGACCCTTCACGGCGATCTTGCGCCCCAGCTCGCCCGTGGCAATGATCTTCGCACTCTTCGTCAGCAAGCCGACCAGGTCGGCTTGCTTCAGTACGAGCAGATCAATCTCGTCGACCGGCAGCTTCTCGAGGTCGCCCAGACGCACTTCACCGACGAATTCCTTCGTCAGCGAGGTGAAGCCACGCTTCGGCAGACGACGTTGCAGCGGCATCTGACCGCCTTCGAAGCCAACTTTGTGGAAGCCGCCCGAACGCGACTTCTGACCCTTGTGACCACGTCCGGCCGTCTTACCGAGGCCGGAACCGATACCGCGCCCTACGCGACGCTTAGCGCGCTTCGCGCCTTCCGCCGGCTTCAGGTTATTCAATTCCATATCAACTCCTTGATCTGTAGTCGACACTTAGCCGATGACCCTAACAAGGTACGAGACCTTGTTGATCATGCCGCGCACGGCCGGCGTATCCTGCAGCTCGCTAACCAAGTTGAGTCGACGCAGACCCAGACCGTGCACGGTGGTGCGGTGCGATTCGCGGGTCCCAATCAGGCTCTTGACGAGCTGAACCTTGACAGTTTTATCAGACATGGCGACCACCTCGGCTTAGCCCAAAATTTCTTCGACCAACTTGCCGCGCTTGGCAGCAATCTCAGCCGGCGTCGATTGCTTGCGTAGGCCGTCGAGCGTCGCACGAACCAGGTTATACGGGTTTGTCGAGCCGTGGCTCTTCGCGACGACGTTCTGCACGCCCATCACGTCGAACACCGCTCGCATCGGGCCGCCGGCGATCACGCCGGTACCACCCTTCGCCGGAGCGAGGAGGACCGTCGACGCGCCGTGCTTGCCGTGCACTTCATGCTGCAACGTGCCGTTCTTCAGCGATACCTTGAACATGTTGCGGCGAGCCTGCTCCATTGCCTTCTGGACAGCGACCGGCACTTCCTTCGCCTTGCCCTTGCCCATACCGACGCGACCATCACCGTCGCCAACCACGGTCAGCGCGGCGAAACCGAGAATCCGGCCACCCTTCACGACCTTGGTTACGCGATTGACCGAAATCATTTTTTCGCGAAGGCCATCGTCGCGCTCGTCAGCCTGAACTTTCGCTTGTATCTTTACCATGACGAATTCTTCCCTTAGAACTTAAGCCCAGCTTCGCGAGCTGCATCAGCCAGCGCCTTGACGCGGCCATGGTAGCGGAAGCCCGAGCGGTCGAAGGCGACGGATTCGATGCCAGCGGCCTTGGCCTTCTCGGCAATACGCTTGCCGATCAGCGTTGCGGCATTGACGTTACCGCCCTTGCCCGACTGACCAGCCAACTGCGCACGCACCTCGGCTTCCAGCGTCGACGCGCTGACCACCACCTTGGTACCGCACCGCGAGAACACTTGCGCATAGATGTGCGAGTTTGTGCGATGCACGGCGAGACGCGCGACCTGCAGCTCAGCGATCTTGATACGCGTCTGGCGAGCGCGGCGTAGGCGAGATTGAGTCTTATCCATGATTGCACACCCTTACTTCTTCTTCGTTTCTTTGAGGATCACAACCTCGTCGGAATAGCGCACGCCCTTGCCCTTGTAAGGCTCCGGCGGACGATAACCGCGGACTTCTGCAGCCACTTGACCGACTTGTTGCTTGTTGATCCCCTTGATCACGATTTCGGTTTGCGTCGGGGTTTCAGCCTTGACGCCTTCCGGCATCTGGTGCACCATCGGGTGCGAAAAACCCAGCGACAGGTTCAGCTTGTCGCCTTGCGACTGCGCACGATAACCAACGCCAACTAGCGTCAGCTTGCGCTCGAAACCCTTGGTCACGCCGTGCACCATGTTCGCGATGATCGCGCGCATCGTGCCCGACAGCGCATTCGCTTCGCGGCTTTCGCCGACCGGCACTAGGTTCAGCGTGCTATCCTGGTTCACCACCCTCACAAGCGGATTGACCATTTGCGAGATCGCGCCCAGCGGACCCTTCACGGTGATGGAGCCGTTTACCAGCGTCACCTCGGCACCTTGCAGCGCGATAGGTCTCTTGCCTACTCGAGACATACTTCTTTCTCCTCGGTTAAGCGACGTAGCAGATGACTTCGCCGCCGACACCCGTAGCGCGCGCCTTGCGGTCGGTCATCACGCCCTTCGGCGTCGACACGATTGCCACCCCCAAGCCATTCATGACCTGAAGGATGTCATTGCGACCGCGGTACACGCGCAGGCCGGGCTTCGACACGCGCTCGAGGCGTTCGATGACCGGCCGGCCAGCATAGTACTTCAGCGCAATGTTCAGTTCTGCCTTCGCGCCCTCGATCTTGACCGCAAAATCATCGATGTAGCCTTCGTCCTTTAGGACTTGGGCGATCGCGATCTTCACCTTCGATGAGGGCATTGCCACCGAAACCTTCTCGACCATCTGCGCATTGCGCATGCGAGTCAGCATGTCGGCGATAGGATCACTCATGCTCATTTACGTTTCTCCTATTACCAACTCGCCTTGGTCAGGCCAGGAATTTCGCCGCGGAAAGCGATTTCACGAATCTTGTTACGCGCGAGGCCGAATTTACGGAACGTGCCACGCGGACGGCCCGTGATCGTGCAACGGTTACGCTTGCGAGTCGGGTTGGCGTTGCGGGGCAGTTGTTGCAGTTCGAGACGGGCGGCGTAGCGCTCTTCGTCCGACTTGCTCTCGTCGTCGATGACTGCCTTCAGTGCCGCACGCTTCGGTGCGTACTTCTTTGCCAGGCGAGCACGCTTTTTTTCACGTTCGATCAGTGCCAGTTTAGCCACGGTAACCTCAGTTTCTGAACGGGAACTTGAAGCTGGCGAGCAGTGCCTTCGCTTCGTCGTCGGTCTTCGCGGTGGTCGTGATGCTGATGTTCAGCCCACGCAGCGCGTCGATCTTGTCGTAATCAATTTCGGGGAAAATGATCTGCTCTTTCACACCGATGTTGTAGTTGCCACGACCGTCGAACGCGCGACCGGACACGCCGCGGAAATCACGCACGCGGGGCAGGGCGACCGTCACGAAACGATCGAGGAATTCGTACATCGCGCGGCCGCGCAGCGTCACCATCGCACCGATCGGGTAGCCCTGGCGGATCTTGAAGCTGGCGATTGCCTTGCGGGCCTTCGTCACGACAGGCTTCTGACCTGCGATCTTCGTCAGGTCGCCAACGGCGTTCTCGATGATCTTCTTGTCAGCGACGGCTTTGCCAAGGCCCACGTTCAGGGTGATCTTCGTGATACGCGGCACTTCCATGATCGACTTGTAGCCAAACTTCTCGACCAGACCGGGAACTACCGTTTCTTTGTAAAACTCTTGAAAACGTGCCATTTTTCTACTCCGTGTCAGACCAACACGGTACCGGTCGTCTTCAGGAAGCGAACCTTCTTGCCTTCCTCGACCTTGATGCCGACACGCGAGGCTTTGCCGTTCGGGTCGACCAGTGCGACGTTCGAAATATGCAGCGGCATCGTCTTCGCTTCCACGCCACCCGTCGTACCTTTCATCGGGTTCGGCTTCACATGCTTCTTGACGAGGTTGATACCTTCGACTGTCACATGTTGAGTGCCGACGGCCAGCACGACGCCGCGCTTGCCCTTATCCTTGCCGGTGACGACGATGACTTCGTCACCCTTGCGAATCTTATTCATCGCGACTCCTTACAGCACTTCCGGTGCCAGCGAGACGATCTTCATGAATCGTTCGCTACGCAGCTCACGTGTGACCGGCCCGAAGATACGGGTGCCGATCGGCTCGAGCTTATTGTTCAAAAGCACAGCGGCGTTGCCGTCGAACTTGATCAGCGAACCGTCCTGACGACGCACGCCTTTGGCGGTACGAACCACCACGGCGTTGTAGATTTCGCCTTTTTTCACGCGCCCGCGGGGCGCTGCTTCCTTGACGGCCACTTTGATGAGGTCGCCAATGCTGGCATAACGACGCTTCGAGCCGCCGAGCACCTTGATGCACATGATTTCACGCGCACCCGTATTGTCAGCTACTTCAAGCCGAGATTCGGTCTGGATCATGGTTTATCTTTCCCAACTTAATCCGGATGCACCACCATTGGCACATACGGTCAGTCTTGGTCCCGTCAGCCAACTGCGGCTGCTTGGGTTTGACAGCAGCGATGGCAAACGACATTCGCCACCACAAATCGGCGAATCATCGAGCCGACAGAACGTCAGCTCGCTTCCTCCACCGCGACTTTACCCGCAACGGGCCCGCAACGGGTCTCCCATGAAGACGGGATCTTAATATTATAACACCCAGTCTAGGTCACGCAAGCAAAAACTTTGCGATTCCCAGCACTCCGACTGCTTGTGGCCTTTCGGCCTCCCGCTCAGATGACGCGGGCTGCTTCGATCAGGCGCGACACCCTCCAAGCCTTGGTCTTCGAGAGAGGACGCGTTTCCTGAATTTCAACGAGGTCACCTTCGTTATAGGTGTTCGTTTCGTCGTGTGCGTGGTACTTCTTTGAGCGCACAACATATTTGCCGTAGATCGGATGCTTGACGCGGTTCTCGATCAGCACCGTGACGGTCTTGTCCATCTTGTTGCTGACAACACGACCGACGAGCGTCCGCTTGAGCGAGGTTTTCACGCTATCGTTCATTTTTGGTTCGCCTTCTGAGTCAGGGCAGTCCGCACACGAGCGATATCGCGACGAACCTTCTTCAGCTGGCTCGTGTTCGTGAGCTGCTGGGTCGCAAGTTGCATGCGCAGGCCGAATTGCGCCTTCAGCAGGTCCGACAGCTCCTTGTTGAGCACGGCCTGATCTTTCTGGAGAAGTTCGGAAGCCTTCATGTTTTCTCCTTAGGCACCGAGCTGACGAACGATGAATGCCGTCTTGAGCGGCAGCTTCGCAGCTGCTAGACGGAACGCTTCGCGCGCCAGTTCTTCGGTTACGCCATCCATTTCGTACAGCATCTTGCCCGGCTGAATCTCGGCGACGTGGTACTCAGGGTTACCCTTACCGTTACCCATCCGCACTTCGGCCGGCTTCTGCGAAATCGGCTTGTCGGGGAATATACGGATCCAGATCCGGCCGCCACGCTTGATGTGACGCGTCATGGCACGACGCGCCGCTTCGATCTGACGCGCGGTCAGACGGCCGCGACCGATAGCCTTCAGGCCGAATTCACCAAACGATACGGCGTTGCCGCGCGTCGCGACACCGGTGTTACGACCCTTCTGCTCCTTACGATACTTTCTGCGCTTCGGTTGCAACATCGTTATTCTCCAGTCTTGCCGTCTTCCGGCTTGCCTGCAGCGCGACGCGGCGCGCCACGACGGGCACCCGCCGGACCACCACCACCTTCACCGTCACGGCGCGGACGACGATCGCCAGGACGCGCGTTGCGACGCGGGCGCTTGTCTTCCGTCACTTCCTCGATCACCGGCGCATCGTTGCGGCCCAGCGTGTCGCCCTTGTACACCCACACCTTGACGCCGATGATGCCGTACGTCGTCTTGGCTTCCGACGTTGCGTAATCGATGTCGGCGCGCAGCGTGTGCAGGGGCACGCGGCCTTCGCGATACCACTCGGTACGAGCGATTTCAATGCCGTTCAGACGACCGGCGCTCATGATCTTGATGCCCTGGGCACCCAGACGCATGGCGTTCTGCATTGCACGCTTCATCGCGCGGCGGAACATGATCCGGCGCTCGAGCTGCTGCGTAATTGAATCGGCGATCAGCTGAGCATCGACTTCCGGCTTGCGGATCTCTTCGATGTTGACGTGAACCAGCTCGCCCATGCGGCGTTGCAGTTCCGTCTTCAGCAGTTCGATGTCCTCACCCTTCTTGCCGATGACGACGCCCGGGCGTGAGCTGTAAATCGTGATCCGTGCGTTCTTCGCCGGGCGCTCGATGACGACGCGACCTACCGAAGCGTTCTTCAGCTTCTTCTTCAGATACTCACGGACGCCGATGTCTTGCTGCAGCATGGCCGCGAAATTGCTGTTGTTCGCGTACCAACGCGAAGCCCAATTGTGGCTGACGATCAAACGAAAGCCAGTCGGATGAATTTTCTGCCCCATAGTGTGACCCTTTAATTCCCGACCGTCACAGTGATGTGACAAGATTGCTTCTCAATATGGTTGCCGCGGCCCTTGGCGCGCGCGGTGAAGCGCTTGAGCGAGGCAGCCTTGTCGACATAGATGCTCTTGATCTTGAGCTCGTCGATGTCGGCACCTTCGTTGTGCTCCGCATTCGCGATAGCCGACAACACCACCTTCTTCACGATACCGGCGGCTTTCTTCGGCGAAAACGTCAGGATGTTCAACGCCTTGTCGACCGGCAAACTGCGGATCTGGTCCGCCACCAGGCGCGTCTTCTGCGCCGAGATGCGGGCACCGCGATGAATTGCTTTCACTTCCATCTTGATTGCCCCTTATTTCTTGGCCTTTTTGTCGGCCGCGTGACCCTTGAACGTACGGGTCAGTGCGAACTCGCCAAGCTTGTGGCCGACCATGTTTTCCGAGATGTACACCGGAACGTGTTGACGGCCGTTGTGGACGGCGATCGTCAGACCGATGAAATCCGGGAGGATCGTCGAACGACGTGACCAAGTCTTGATCGGCTTCTTGTCGCGCGAAGCTGCAGCCGCCTCAACTTTCTTCAGCAAATGGGCGTCGCAGAACGGACCTTTTTTAACAGAACGTGCCATTGCCTACTCCTTAACGCTGCTTGTGACGGCGCTGGACGATCATTGTCGTCGTACGCTTGTTGCGACGCGTACGGAAGCCCTTCGCCGGCGTACCCCACGGGCTCACCGGATCGCGGCCTGCCGCGGTCTTACCTTCACCACCACCGTGCGGATGATCGATCGGGTTCATCGCGACGCCACGAACCGTCGGGCGGATACCGCGCCAGCGGTTGGCACCGGCCTTGCCGATCTGGCGCAGACTATGCTCTTCGTTGCCGACTTCACCGATCGTCGCGCGGCACTCGATGTGCACGCGGCGGATTTCGCCCGAGCGCAGACGAACCTGCGCGTAGACGCCTTCGCGAGCCAGCACCATGGCCGAGGTACCGGCCGAACGCGCGATCTGCGCGCCCTTGCCCGGCAGCATCTCGATGCAGTGGATCCTCGTACCAACCGGAATGTTGCGGATCGGCAGCGCGTTGCCCGCGCGGATCGGCGCTTCCAAGCCGGACAGCAGCTGCTGTCCGACTGTCACACCCTTCGGCGCGATGATGTAGCGCCGCTCGCCGTCTGCGTACAGAACCAGCGCGATGTTCGCGCTACGGTTCGGGTCGTACTCGAGACGCTCGATCTTTGCCGGGATGCCGTCTTTGTTGCGACGGAAATCGACGACACGGTAGTGCTGCTTGTGACCACCGCCCTTATGGCGCCTGGTGATGCGGCCATTGTTGTTACGGCCGGCGGTCGTGCTCTGCGTGTCGAGCAGCGGTGCGAACGGCTTGCCCTTGTGCAGATCTTTATTGACTACCTTGACCATCGCGCGGCGACCCGGCGAAGTCGGCTTAACTTTCACGATTGCCATGATTACTTAGCCCCCGCTTCAAAGTTGATTTCCTGGCCGGGCTTCAGGCAGACGTACGCCTTCTTCACGTCCTTGCGACGGCCCATCAAGCGGCCGAAACGCTTTTGCTTGCCCTTCTGGACCAGCACATTGACGGAATCAACTTCCACCTTGAATAGCAGTTCGACAGCGGCCTTCACTTCCTGCTTCGTGGCATCCGGTGCTACTTCAAACACGACTTGCTCGTTCTTTTCGGCAACCAGGGTCGCCTTCTCAGAGACCACCGGTGCGAGCAGGACCTGCATCAAACGATGATCGTTCTTGCGAATCTCACTCATGACAGCAACTCCTCGATCTGGGCGACCGCAGCCTTCGTGACCAGAGTCTTCTTGAAGTAGATCAGAGACAGCGGGTCGGCGTAACGCGGCTCGACAACCGCCACATTCGGCAGGTTGCGCGACGCGAGGTACAGGTTCTCATCGACCGTATCGGTGATGACGAGCACGGATTCGAGGCCCATGGCCTTGAACTTCTCGGCCAGCAGCTTGGTCTTCGGTGCTTCGAGCATCAGTTGCTCGACGACCGACAGACGGCCTTCGCGGGCCAGCTGCGAGAAGATCGAGCGCAGACCTGCGCGATGCATCTTCTTGTTGACCTTGTGCGAGAAGTTTTCTTCCGGCGAATTCGGGAAGATACGGCCACCGCCGCGCCACAGCGGGCTCGACGACATACCGGCACGAGCGCGGCCCGTACCCTTCTGACGCCACGGCTTTTTGGTCGTGTGCTTAACTTGCTCGCGATCCTTCTGCGCGCGATTGCTCTGACGAGCGTTCACCTGGTAAGCCACGACGACCTGGTGAATCAGCGCTTCGTTGTAGTCACGGCCGAACACGACGTCCGACGCGTTAACCGAGGCACCTTCCTGACCATTTTCATTCAGGAGCTTGAGTTCCATTATTTCGCCCCGTTGGTCTTGATGGCCGGTGTCACGAAGACCTTGCCGCCTTTCGCGCCCGGAATTGCACCCTTCACAAGCAGCAGCTTGCGCTCTGCGTCGATACGCACGATTTCAAGGTTCTGAACCGTAACCGTCACGTCACCCATGTGACCGGTCATGCGCTTGCCCGGGAACACACGCCCCGGGTCCTGCGCCATACCGATCGAGCCCGGCACGTTGTGCGAGCGCGAGTTACCGTGCGTTGCGCGGCCCGAGTTGAAGTTGTAACGCTTGATCGTACCGGCATAGCCCTTACCGATCGACACGCCCTGTACGTCGACCTTCTGGCCTACTTCGAAGAGATCGGGGCCGACGATGACACCATTCGACAGCTCGACTGCCTTGACCGCATCGATGCGGAATTCCTTGAGGACTTCACCGGCTTCAACACCGACTTTGGCGAGATGACCTGCCAGCGGCTTCGTCACGCGCGATGCGCGACGAAAGCCAAATGCAACCTGCACGGCTGTGTAGCCGTCGGTTTCAACAGTCTTGATCTGCGTCACGCGGTTGTCCGACACGTCCAACACGGTTACGGGAATCGAATCCCCTTCAGCCGTGAAAATACGGGTCATGCCAACCTTGCGACCTACGAGTCCAAGGCTCATCGTTTTCTCCATTCCCGACTGCGATTGGTCAGGGCTAATTTGTCAGGGCTAATTTACAAAACGCCGCGCTTGCCGCAAAAGCCAAAGCAGGCGCGCCGGTTTTTACGCAAATACACGAAAAGCTTTTCCATTATAGTGAGACTTTACGTTTTCCGCAAGCAATCAAAGACTTAGTGTTTTCGACCGGGGCCAGATCCGCCGCGAGCCTTACTGCAGCTTGATTTCGACGTCCACGCCAGCCGGCAGATCGAGCTTCATCAGCGCGTCGACCGTCTTGTCGGTCGGATCGACGATGTCCATCAGACGCTGGTGAGTGCGGATTTCGAACTGGTCACGCGAGGTCTTGTTGACGTGCGGCGAACGCAGGATGTCGAAGCGCTGGATGCAGGTCGGCAGCGGCACCGGACCACGGACGATTGCACCCGTCCGCTTCGCCGTGTCAACGATCTCGGCGGCCGACTGGTCGATCAGACGATAGTCGAAAGCCTTCAGGCGAAGGCGGATTTTTTGCTTTTGCATGACTTTTCCTTGAAAAGAGCGCGGCGATGTTGTATCGCCGGATCAATAAAAGAACGTAGGAGCGGGTGCCTGGGGAGACCAGACGCGCCGCTCCCGGGCGCTGAACCGGAAATGGTACAACCAGCTCCGGCGCCAAAACTGGCGATCCTCGCCTAACTAGGCTTAGTCGAGGATCTTGGCGACGACGCCGGCACCAACGGTACGGCCACCTTCGCGGATCGCGAAGCGCAGACCCTCTTCCATCGCAATCGGAGCGATCAGCTTCACCGTGATCGACACGTTATCGCCCGGCATGACCATTTCCTTGTCCTTCGGCAGCTCGAT
>JAYFSB010000008.1:11703-16132 GCA_040946865.1 Burkholderia sp. | reverse complement strand
AAGCAAGCCGTGTTCGCGCATCAGCGGCGAGACACGGGTTCCGGGACACGCGGATGTCGTCCTGGATGCGCAGGCGCGCCCATACCTTGCACGCCCCTTCACCGACGAACGGTGTACAAGCCAGATCAGCACGGATCGCCTCGAGCAGCTCGTGGTCCGACCCCTTGGGCTTCGGACCGCGTCGCATTGGAGCAAGCTGGACGACGTTGCTCAGCGCCCTGGCACGCTCGGCATAGATCGTCGCACGCAGGAAATCAAGCACCTGGCACACCCGCTGCAATCCGAATGGTTTGCCTATCGTGGAGATCGCGTGGCTCATGTCGACGACCTCCGTACGATCAAAGGGTGGCGTTCCTGCCGTTCGCGCGCCATGCGCAGAATTTCGACCTCCATGGTCAGTTCCTCCACGCGATGGACGGCGTCCTTGAACTTGACTTCCGGCGGATCGGTCTGGCGTGACTTCAGTCCAGCTTCAATGCCGGCAAGGGCAAGCTCACGCCACTGCTCGAGTTCGGCAATCGTTACGCCAATCTTGCGAGCAACGGCGTCAACGGAGGGAGCACGTAGTGCGACCGTAGACGCCGTCTGCGTAACCCTCACGCATGTCCACTTTCTTCAACATCTCAGACTCCAGTTTGGATGACACGTTTTACCCCAAATCTGTGTCTAGAAAAATCGGAGCCGCCACACGGCGGGCGAAACGTTACGGGCCCTGCGTAGCGAGGCCGTTTGATGCGAGATGTGTATAATGAGGTGATCCTATGAAAGTGCAAGCATTCACGTTCGTGCAGTTCTCGGCAGTTTGCCGCTTCGTCGCAGCGCTGGCTGGCACCTCGCTGATGGCGGTCGCCTCGCAGGCCTGCGCGGGCGGCACCGACCAGCTCAAGGCCTTCATCGCCCAGGTCAAGACCGCCCAGGGCAGCTTCACCCAGCAGATCGTCAAGGCCACCGCCAAGGGCGCGAGCGGCGCGATGCCGACCGTCAAGCCGACCGACAATTCCAGCGGCAGCTTCGTGTTTTCGCGTCCCGGCAGGTTCGTCTGGTCCTACGAGAAGCCTTACCAGCAGCTGCTGCAGGCCGACGCCGATACGCTCTACATCTACGACAAAGACCTGAACCAGGTCACCGAGCGCAAGCTCTCTGGAGCGCTCGGCGCGAGCCCGGCCGCGATCCTGTTCGGCAGCAACGACATCGAGAGGAACTACACGCTGCGCGACGCGGGCGAGAAGGGCGGCATCGACTGGGTCGAGATGCAGCCGAAGTCGCAGGACACACAGTTCCAGCGCATCGGCATCGGCTTCAAGGGCGGCACGCTAGCGGCGATGGAGCTACACGACGTGTTCGGCAACGTTACCCTGCTGACCTTCACCAATATGCAGACGAATCCCGCGCTGCCGGCCGATAGCTTTCGTTTCGCGGTGCCCAAGGGTACCGACGTGATCAAGAGCTGAGCGCGGTACCGAAACGGGCCTGCCAGCGATGGCAGGCCCGTTTCGTTTCGGCGCGCTCGACTATCATAATGTCCGGCTGGCGCGGCGATGGACGCCGTGCCAGCCATTGCGAGAGTCGAGGTCTATGTCCGACCTGTTTGAAATCGAACCGCGCCGTCCCCTCGCGGAGGCGCTGCGCCCGAAGACGCTCGACGAGGTAATCGGCCAGACGCATCTACTTGGCGAGGGCAAGCCGCTGCGGCTCGCGTTCGAGTCGGGCCGGCCGCACTCGATGGTCCTCTGGGGGCCGCCCGGCGTCGGCAAGACCACGCTCGCGCGACTTACCGCGAATGCCTTCGATTGCGAGTTCATCGCGCTGTCGGCTGTGCTCGGCGGTGTGAAGGACATCCGAGAGGCGATGGAGCAGGCCAAGGACACGCTGCATCGCAACGGCCGCCACACGATTCTGTTCGTCGACGAAATCCATCGCTTCAACAAGGGGCAGCAGGATGCGCTGCTGCCCTTCGTCGAATCGGGGCTGGTCACATTCATCGGCGCGACCACCGAGAACCCGAGCTTCGAAGTCAACTCGGCGCTGCTGTCGCGGGCCCAGGTCTATGTGCTAAAGTCACTCAACGACGAGGAAATGCGCGATCTGCTGGCGCGCGTGCAGCAGATCGCGCTCGACGGGCTCACGTTCGAGGACAAGGCCGTAGATACGCTGATTGGTTATGCCGACGGCGACGCGCGCCGCTTCCTGAACCTGCTCGAGCAGACGCAGACGGCGGCGCTGTCTGCGCGCACCAACCGGATCGACGCCGATTTCGTTTCGAACGCGATTACGCTGAACGCGCGCCGCTTCGACAAGGGCGGCGACAACTTCTACGACCAGATCTCGGCGCTACACAAGTCGGTGCGCGGCTCGAACCCAGACGCGGCGCTGTATTGGTTCTGCCGCATGCTCGACGGTGGTGCCGATCCAAAGTACTTGTCGCGGCGCATCGTGCGGATGGCCTGGGAAGACATCGGCCTGGCCGATCCGCGCGCGATGCAGATGGTCAATGACGCGGCCGCCACCTTCGAACGGCTTGGCTCGCCCGAGGGCGAGCTGGCACTGGGCCAGGCCGTGATCTACCTGGCCTGCGCGGCCAAGAGCAATGCCGGCTACAACGCTTTCAACGCGGCCATGGCTTTCGTGCGGCAGGACAAGTCGCGCGAGGTGCCGATCCACCTGCGCAACGCGCCGACCAAGCTGATGAGGGAACTCGGCTACGGCCACGAGTACCGCTACGCGCACGACGAGCCGAATGCCTACGCGGCCGGCGAGAGCTACCTGCCCGAATGCATGCGCGAGCCGCGCTGGTACCAGCCGGTGCCGCGCGGGCTCGAGACCAAGATCGCCGAGAAGCTGAACTGGCTGCGCGAACTCGATCGCGAGGCCGGCAAGCCCGAATAAAGTCGCGTGATGTACGGCGGGGCGTACGGCGGGGCCGCCACCGCCGTGCGTTAGAATTCACGCTTCAGTTTCACACAACGATTTTTCCAAGTCCTCCCATGCTCGACATCCAGTTGCTACGCAAAGACTTCGACGGCGTCGCCAAGCGACTCGCTGATCGCGGCTACACCCTCGACGTCGCCAGGTTCGCCTCGCTCGAGACGGATCGCCGCGCGATCCAGACCCGTACCGAAGCACTGCAGGCGCGCCGCAACAGCCTGTCGAAGCAGATCGGCGCGATGAAGGGACGGGGCGAGGACACCTCGGCCGTGATGGCGGAGGTCAGCAGGATCGGCGACGAGATGAAGAGCTCGGCCGCCAAGCTCGACAAGCTCCAGGGCGCGATGCAGGCGCTGCTGCTCGAGATGCCGAACCTGGCGCACGAAAGCGTGCCGATCGGCAAGGACGAGGCGGGCAATGTCGAGGTGCGCCGCTGGGGCGCGCCGCGCAGCTTCGATTTCGATGTGCGTGATCACGTCGACATCGGCACGCCGCTCGGCCTCGATTTCGAGACGGGCGCGAAGCTCTCGGGCGCCCGCTTCACCATGCTGCGCGGCCCGATCGCGCACCTGCACCGGGCGCTGGCGCAGTTCATGATCGACACGCACACGCGGCAGCACGGTTATACGGAAACCTATTCGCCGTACATCGTGAACCCAGAAATCCTCTACGGTACCGGACAGCTGCCGAAGTTCGCCAACGACATGTTCCGCGTCGAGAAGGGCGGCGAGGAAAATACCGTCACACAATACCTGATCTCGACCTCCGAGATCACGTTGACCAACACGGTGCGCGATTCGAGCGTCGACGCCGCAGCGTTGCCGATCAAGCTGACCGCGCATTCGCCGTGCTTCCGCTCCGAGGCCGGCTCGTATGGCCGCGACACACGCGGCATGATCCGCCAGCACCAGTTCGACAAGGTCGAGCTGGTGCAGATCGCCGCGCCGGACGCTTCCTACGCGGCGCTCGCCGAGATGGTCGGCCACGCCGAGGCGATCCTGCAGAAGCTCGAACTGCCGTACCGCGTGATCACGCTGTGCACGGGCGACATGGGCTTCTCGGCCGCCAAGACCTTCGACCTGGAGGTCTGGCTGCCGGCGCAGAACACCTATCGCGAGATCTCGAGCTGCTCGAACACCGAGTCGTTCCAGGCGCGTCGCATGCAGGCGCGTTTCCGCAATGCGCAGGGCAAGCTCGAGCTCGTGCATACGCTGAACGGCTCGGGTCTCGCGGTCGGCCGCGCGCTGGTGGCCGTGCTCGAGAACTACCAGAACGCCGATAGCTCAGTGACGGTGCCCGTCGCGCTTCGTCCGTACCTTGGTGGCCTGGAGAAGATCGAGCTGCCGAACGCAGCGGCCTGAAGTCGAGAGTCGGGTGTTGCGTGCACGAATCGCGTGTGGCACCTATCGTCAGATAGTCCGTGAAAATTTTTTGCGAAAAGGTCTTGGAAAGACAAAAAAGTGTTTTACAATATTAACAATATTATTAAATTTGCTTCGTCGTT
>JAYFSB010000008.1:0-11603 GCA_040946865.1 Burkholderia sp. | reverse complement strand
TTTTTTGCGAAAAGGTCTTGGAAAGACAAAAAAGTGTTTTACAATATTAACAATATTATTAAATTTGCTTCGTCGTTCGTCGATTATTACTGGATCGACGAAGCAGTAAAAGGAAAGGTGGCAGAGAGGCCGAATGCGCCGGACTCGAAATCCGGTGTACGATTATACTGTACCGTGGGTTCGAATCCCACCCTTTCCGCCAAAATACAACTCCATCAAAAGAAAAGAAGCTAAAAAGCTCGAGAGGATTTTTGCCGCGCGCGTTTTCTCCAGTCTGTACGCGGTAAGTGATCCGTGCTCCCTTGCGTCGAGCCGGCCGATCGGCTAACGATGAGGTCTTCGGTTTGTGAGTGGGCTTGTAGGGTAAGCAGCGACTTCGTGCTTCGTAGTCGTCGACCGTTACTGATAGAGTCGACGTTAGCGCCTTTGCCGTCTCGATCAGCGACTACAGATTCATGCTTGCTTTCGCTCTGGCCACCGTGTCGCTGGGCGATGTCCCAAATTTAGTTGAAGTGAAGGTGGCGGCTCTCGCAAGAATCCAAGAGAATCGGGTTTCAAGTACCAACACTCCGAATAGGAGAATCGCCAAGATGAAGCCTATCAAGAAACTGAGCCGTCGTGCTGATGCTGAGTTGCCCAAAACACGCGGATCAGTGTGGGGAAACTGATGTACGAGGCTGGTCGCGCGTTCGCGTGGCTCGCAGCGCGGCCGGATCGTGATGGGCGAGCGCAAGCTACAAGTTCAGTAGTCTTGGCTGAGAAACAAGCGTGGCAAGGAAGTGCCGATTCCCGCCTGCGAGCAATTGCGCGACGACGAACGGCTCACGCGGCGCATGTACGACATCATGGTCAGCTGCGTGTCGACCTCGAAAGTACGACGAGGTGCTGCCCGAGAGATGGTCCGCACGGTCGGCATCTCGAAGCGTAGCGTATTGCGTCAGTTCGTGAAGGCGAACAAGAAGAACTTGACGAACTGATGAGGCGGCGCTTCGAGGATCGCGACATCAGTAAGGAATCTGTAAGCGACTCAGCAAGGCCGGTCCCCCATTCTCACGCGCGTGAGGTAAGATGGTGAGAACGTGGAATTCGTGTGGATCACGTGAGATCGTGGACACAATTTATCTGGATCTAGTCGGTAATTAGGTAGTAGACGGAGGAATGGCGGCCGACTTCAGTTTGCCCGCGACGTTCCAGGGCGGTAGCTTGTCGATGCGGGTGATGATGTAATTAGCGATATGGGTCAGGACGTATTCCAGATAGGCGCGTGGATTGATGCGCCGTTGAGCTTGCACGTCCCGATCGGGTTGTACATTGCAGCAGCCCGCTCGCCTCCGGTGCCAACGAACAGATAATGCTTGCGTCCGAGCGCGACCCAGCGTAGGGCGTTCTCGGCAAGCGCGTTGCTAATCTCGACTCGGCCATCCTCGCAGTAGAACACGAACGCGGCCCAGTGGTTCAACGAGTAGTGGATTGCTTTGACGAACGTGGACTTGGTCGACAGCGTCGCGAGCTTCTCCCTGATCGTTGCCTCGAATCTGGCGAGCAGCGGCTTGCCCTTTTCCTGTCGTACGCGCAGGCGCTCATTGGGTGAGCTTGCCCCGAATATGAGGTATTGTCGAAAGTGGTGTAGGTGTATAGCGGGCAGACGGAATTTTTAGAAGGCGGTGGCAGTTTAGCTGAGAATGTTGCATGTCAGAAGCACAACCAGCAACCCGGCGGGAGCCGGAACCGGCCACCATGAAAAAGTCTGCGAAAGAAGCGAACCGCGGTAAAGCAAAAACGAAGAGCGTGTTCGACGAGCTAATCCAGCACGCAGTTGAAGCGGAGCTTGCCGCATATCGCTATGCTAGGCAGTGTTCACATTTACGACTGGCCTAAACGCGCAGGCAAGCGATGCAAACACGAGATAGCTCTCTGCAAGTTTGTCATATCGAGTGGAGCCGCGGCGAACATGCTTAATGCGATTGAGGAACCGTTCGACTAGGTTGGGTGTACGGTACAGCACACGGTTGTAGCGGCGTTTTGTCTGGTGATTCGAACGCGGGGGAATCGGGGGAATCACGACCTTTGCACGGCTGGCCCGAATTCGTTGCACGAAGTGGTCAGCATCGCAGCCCTTGTCTGCGATAACCGCTCCGGTACGCAGATGCTCGACCAGGTGCGCCGTGCACGAGATGTCGGCGATCTGTCACTTCAGTGACGATCAGAGTCACAACGGGCGACTCTGCGAATCCACCGCCAAATGCAGTTTGGTGTTCAGTTCGCCTCGGGAAGGTCCGAGCGCTTGCGGTCCATTTTTTTAAGGCCCCGGCCAAATTCCGCGGGAAGATCGCGCCATGGACTGCCAGTTCGGGCAATCCACAGCCTCGCTTCGAGGAACCAGCGATTGTTGGATGCCGATCGGCCACGGTCACCTTCCCTTTCTTGCCCGGCAGTATAGCTTGGACTTTGTTCCATATTTCGTCGATCAATAACGTTCGTACCATCCTGTCTCGTTGCGCAAAAGACAGCATGTAAACAGACACTAGAGCAGTACAGCAACGTGAAATCGATCGATGGCCGACGCGCCATTGTGCGTAACGGCTGCCTGCCCGCGTGTGAGATCGTCACGGCGGTTAGTCCGGTGAAGGTCAAAGTACCCAAGGTGCGGGACCGCTCGGGCTCGGGCATCCACTTCAATTTGGCGTCCGTGCGCAAGTCGGCGCGCGTGTCGGCGGCTACCTGGAATCGAAGGAGTCGTGGTGCGAGCTGCGCTGAATCTGAAGAAGCGCGGCCTGCCGGGCTGACACGTTGCTCGCGTGCGGCGACACGGCGCAATGAGCTTTTGGTCAGTGATGGAGGAGGTGTTCCCGCAGACGAAGCATCAGCGCTGCTGGTTTCACAAGATAGCCTTTGTTGAATTTCGAGTGGGTGGTAAATTGCCAGATTTACACGTGAGCGACGGTGGTCATGCATAGCAAGTTGTTCGAGACGGCTTTGGATATCAGTGATCCGTGGTTCGTGAATAGCATCGATTTCGACGCGGCTGCGAAGCGGTTGACGGTCAACATCGATTTCGTTGCCGGCAGTCGCTTTCCGCATCCAGAGATCGCCGGCGGCCATCTCGTGCACGACACCGTTGTCAAGCGCTACCGACACTTAAACTTCTTCCAGCACGACTGCTTTCTCGAAGAGTGCACGCTTCGCATCAAGCTGCCTGACGGCCACGTGGCGTTCGTCGAGCCTGAGTGGGCCGGCAAAGCTCAAGGGCTTCACGCTGCTGTTCGAGGCAATGGTACTGATGCTCGCCCAGCAGATGTCTCGTTCACTGCAGTCGCCAGTACCGTGGACGAGTCCTGGCATCAGGTGGACGCCATTTGCAAACGCTATGTCGAACTCGCGCTCGCCGAGATCGATCATGTCCGACATGACGAGCATTGCCATCGACGAAACGTCCTACCAGCGTGGACACAACTACCTGACGCTCCTCGTGGCTGATGCACTCGAACGCAAAAAAGTCGTGTTCGTGACCGCAGGCAAGGATGCTGCGACGATCAAAGCGTTTGTCGCGAGCATGGGGGAGAGCCCGAGCAGATCACGTCGGTCAGCACTGACATGTCACCCACGTTCATCAAAGGCGTCGAGACGAACCTGCCGAATGCTCGCATCACCTTCGACAAGTTCCACGTCGTCGCTCATGCGCCGAAAGCCGTGGACCCAATGCGGCGAATCGAGCAGCGAACCGATCCGGAACTCAAGGGATTACGATGGCCGCTGCTGAAGGATCGCGACCGGCTGACCGCCGCACAACGTGCCGATCTTGAGACCCTGATCGTGAACGTCACGACCAAGCGGACCGCCCGCGCGTGGCGCTATCGCGAGCAACTTCGGGAGATTCTCGATCGCAAGCCAATCAACGTCGTCAGCGACATGCTCGAGCAGTGGTGCACGAACGTCATGCGCTCGAAGATCGATCCGATGAAGGACATCGTCCGCATGATCCGCAGTCATGTCGACGGCATCCGTCGACTGGACCCAGATGCGTCAGACCAACGGCTTCCTGGAAGCTATCAACGGACTCTTTTAGGCTGCCAAGCGAAAGGCGCGCGGATACACCAACCTCACGACCATGCGCACCGTGCTGTTTCTGATCGCCGGCAAGCTCAACTTCTCGAAGATCAACCCACATGTCCCGTAAACCACTCAAATTTCGAGAGAGCCCGAAAAATTGATCGAAGCTCGCGGCGAGCTGTTGGCGTTTAAGCTGATCAAGTCGGCCGAACAGTCGTGGCGCAGGATCCGGGTGCCGGAGAAACTCGGTGGAATCGCGTTTAAAGACGGCGTCCCGGTGATCGATAGCACACCGGCTCAGCAGTCGCATGACCGCCTGATCATGCCGACGCCCTGTACACCAGGTTTGACTTTAACTCCGTGGAACAGGGGCAAGGTCAGAATGCACTTGCAGAAGTCATCGAACAAATCGTCAATATTGTGCTGATCTTCTCACAAAAGTTTTGAGCCTTTCGGGTTTTTAGCCTTTCGGGCCTGTAGCTCAGTCGGTCAGAGCAGCCGACTCATAATCGGTTGGTCGCTGGTTCAAGTCCAGCCAGGCCCATCACAATCGTATCGGTGTTGACTGCTGCGGCACGACCATGTAATGAATGAGTTATTGTCGAAAGTGGTGTACGGCGCGCAGACGGAATTTTGAGAAGGCAGTGGCGGTTTAGCTGAGAATGTTGCGTGTCAGAAGCACAACCAGCGAGCCCGGCGGGAGCCGGAACCGGCCACCATGAAAAAGTCTACGAAAAAAAGCGAACAGCGGTAAAACAGAAACGAAGAGCGTGCTCGACGAGCTAATCCAGCAGGGTGCGCGACAGATGATCCAGCAGGCAGTTGAAGCGAAGCTTGCCGCTATGCTCGAGCAGTGTACAGCAACGTGAAATCGATCGATGACCGACGCGCCGTTGTGCGTAACGGCTACCTGCCCGAGCACGAGATCGTCACGACGGTCGACTCGGTGAAAGTCAAAGTATCCAAGGTGCGGGACCGCTTGGGCTCGGGCATCCACTCCAATTCAGCGGTGGTGCCCCCCGTACGTGCGCAAGTCGGCGGTGCTGCCGTGGCTGTACCTGCGCGGCATCTCGACGAGTGACGTGAGCGAGACGCTGGGCACCATGCTCGGTGGCGAGGTTGTGCAGGCATGTCGCCAAACACGGTGAGGCGGCTCAAGGCGCAGTGGGCCGACGGCATTCACACCGGCGTGCGCAGTGGCGATTGGCGACGGCTACCGGGAATCGAAGGAGTTGTGGTGTCCTCCGTGTTAGAATAGCTATCGTCTGAATAGGATCTGGAAATCCGGAGGCGCAATGAGGACGAGAAGTGGCAAAGTACGGACAGGCATTTAAGGATAAGATGGTTGCAATGTTGCTGCCGCTGGAGAGCGCGTCGGTTGAGATGTCGCGTAGGAAACCCGCGTGAACGTGGGTATGCTGGAGCGCTGGCGCAGTGAGTCGCTGTCCAGGCCCGCCTGCGGGCGGGCCTGGACGCCGTGCTCACCACTGCCGCGCTGGGCGAAACATCGCGCAGCGCATAGCACCGCGAGAACGGCGTGTATCCGCAGTAGGAGCTTGCTGCCTGGCGGGCTGCTGGCCACCCAGGCGTTAGCCGACCCGCAGGAAGATCAACCCACATGTCGCGTAACCCACTCAAATTTCAAGAAAGTCAACACGTTCGACCAGGTTGCGTGTACGGTAAAGCATACGGTTGTAGCGGCGTTTTGTCTTGCGATTCGAACGCGGGGGAATCACGACCTTTGCACGAGTTGCCCGAATTCGTTGCACGAAGTGGTCAGCATCGTAGCCCTTGTCTGCGATAACCGCTCCGGTGCGCAGATGCTCGACTCGTTGCGCCGCGCACGAGATGTCGGCGACCTGTCCTTCAGCACCACTTCGAGGAACCAGCGATTGTTGGATGCCGTTCGGCCACGGTCGTCTTCCTTGACTGACAGGATAGCTTGGACTTTGTTCCATCCTTCGTCGCTCAGTAACGTTCGTACCATCCTGTCTCGTTGCGCAGAAGACAGGATGTAAATACATTTTTACAAATGTAAACGGAACCTAGCATCGGGTAAATGCGCATTTGCAAACGCTATGTCGAACTCACGCTCGCCGAGATCGACCTGTCCGACATGACGAGCATTGCCGTCGACGAAACGTCCTACCAGCGCGGACACAACTACCTGACGCTCGTGGCTGATACGCTCAAACGTAAAGTCGTGTTCGGGACTGAAGGCAAGGATGCTGCGACGATCGAAACATTCGTTGCGAGCCTGCGCAAGCATGGGGGAGAGCCCGAGCAGATCACGTCGGTCAACATTGACATGTCGACCGCGTTCATCAAAGGCGTCGAGACGAACCTGCCGAATGCTCGCATCACCTTTGACAAGGTCCACGTCGTCGCTCATGCGTCGACGTCGCTCATGCGTCGAAAGCCGTGGACCCAATGCGGCGAATCGAGCAGCGAACCGATCCGGAACTCAAGGGATTGCGATGGCCGCTGCTGAAAGATCACGACCGACTGACCGCCGCGCAACGCGCCGATCTCGATGCCCTGATCGTGAACGTCACGACTGACTGCCCGCGCGTGGCGCTATCACGAGCAACTTCGGGAGATTCTTGCAACTTCGGGAGATTCTTGATCGCAAGCAGATCAACGTCGTCAGCGACATGCTCGCGCAGTGGCGCACGAACGTCGATCCGATGAAGGACGTCGCCCGCTATGATCCGCAGTCATGTCGACGGCATCATCGCGTGGACCAAGACGCGTCAGACCAACGGCTTCCTAGAAGCCATCAACGGGAACCCTTCCAGGCGGCCAAGCGAAAGGCGCGCGGATATACCCACCTCACGACCATGCGCGCCGTGCTGTTTTTGATCGCCGGCAGGCTCGACTTCTCGAAGATCAACCCACATTTGCCGTAACACACTCAAATTTCAAGAAAGCCCTCCGCTTCAACTAGCCTGCTAGATAATCTGTCGCAGCACCCTGCTGGATTAGCTCGTCGAGCACGCTCTTCGTTTCTGCTTTACTGCTGTTCGCTTTTCGTAGACTTTTTCATGGTGGCCGGTTCCGGCTCCCGCCGGGTTTGCTGGTTGTGCTGCTGACACGCAACATTCACAGCTAAACCGCCACTGCCTTCTCAAAATTCCGTCTGCCCGCCGTACACCACTTTCGACAATAACTCGCCCCTCGGCCGCCGCTTTGTTACAGTTGCTTACCAGTCGGTGAATCGCATTTGGTCTTTGTTGTCGGCCGAAGGCATATTATCGGATATTGGCGTCCGGCCAGGCCAAAATCTTCAGTCAGGACGGGTGATCCCACCCGCGGTCCACTAAGCGGAGCGCATATCGGACGATGGGACGATTGGAAAGTTTGCACTGCGGGTGCCGGTGGCGCGCGTTTCGCGCTGCGGTGCCGGCTCACGAGGGGTGACAGGTGAAATTGATAAGCATGCGCGGCCTCGCCGCGAAATGGGCCGCCGGCATGCTGGCGGCGGGATGCGCCGGTGGCGCGTTCGCCGAACTGGGAGGGCTGCCCTCGGCACCGCCCGCCGACGACAAGGCCGCGGTGGTCCGCACACTCTCGCCCTCACAGGCTGCGAGCGCGAAACTCGCCAGCACTGCGCGGTCCACAGACGCCTACACAGTGCGCGAAACCATCTTGGGCTCCGGCACCGTGATCCACGAATATCTCGGCAGCAACGGCAGTGTGTTCGGCGTGGCCTGGCAGGGACCCACCCAGCCCGATCTCGCCTCGCTGTTCGGTAGCTATTTTTTCCAGTACAGCGCCGGGGTCCAGGCCTCGCATGCAAGCCGCGGTCTGCACGCACCGGTCGCGATCGACTCGAGCGCGCTGGTGGTCCGTTCGGGCGGCCACATGCGTGCCTTCGTTGGCTCGGCCTGGCTGCCCGCGCTGCTGCCCGCCGGTATGACCGGTGCCGATATCCAGTGATCACCGGGAGCCCCATCTTGCGTATTTTCTCGAATCCATTCCGTTGGCTCGCTGCGCTGGGCCTGGTCACGATCACGGCCGCACTGGTCGCCTGCGGCGGCGACGGCGGCAGCAACAACGCGAGCGCGCCGAGCACCGGCACCGGCACCGGCACCGGCACCGGCACCGGCACCGGCACCGGCACCGGCACCCAAGTGCCGATCGTCGTCAATGCTGGCCTCCTCGCCAACGTGGTGAACATGCCGACCGTGAGCGTCACAGTCTGCGCGCCCGGCACCTCGAACTGCCAGGTCATCAACAACGTGCTGCTCGATACCGCCTCGTTTGGGCTGCGCCTGATGAGTTCCGCGGCTTCCAG
Source organism: Burkholderia sp. (assembly GCA_040946865.1). Taxonomy (GTDB): domain Bacteria; phylum Pseudomonadota; class Gammaproteobacteria; order Burkholderiales; family Burkholderiaceae; genus Burkholderia. The sequence continues at coordinate 3,256 of JAYFSB010000008.1, read as the reverse complement.
CGTGCTCGGCAGCCTGCCGACCCAGACCACCGGCAGCGGTTACACACTCACCGAATGCGGCCAGTTCGTGTCGAGCTTCACCTGGGGCACGGTGCGCTCGGCCGACGTGAAGCTGGCCGGTCTGACCGCCAGCGCGGTGCCGATCCAGATCATCGGCGATCTCGGCACCTCGAACGTGCCCAGCTCATGCTCGAACGGCGGCAGTTCAGTCAACTCGGTCGCGGCGCTTGGTGCTAATGGCATTCTCGGGGGCGGTCAGTCGCCGTTCGACTGCGGCAGCGCCTGTGTCAACTCGACCGCCAACAGCAACTATTACTCCTGCCCGTCAAGCGGCACCTGCACCCGCACCACGCTGGCGCTGAACCGCCAGGTGGCTAATCCGGTGGCGCGCTTCCCGAGCAACAACGACGGCCTGATCATCCAGCTCGGCACGCCTAGCGGCGGCAATGCGAGCGGCACGCTGACGCTGGGCATCGGTTCGGCGCTGCCGGCAACCGGCGTCACGGTGCTGGGCACCACCACCTCGGGCAATATAACGGGGACATTCCAGGGCCGCGTGATCACATCGGCGTTCTTCGATACCGGCTCGAACGCGTATTTTTTCGACTCCACCGACAGCAGCACGCCACTGTCGACATGCAGCAACAACGCCTCGTTCTACTGCCCGGGCACCACGCAGAACCTGACGGCGACGTTGGCCGGGACCAACTCGAGCACCCTCGCAGTGAACTTCTCGGTCGCCAACGCGCAGGTGCTATTCAATACCAACGGCTTCGCGCTGGCCAACCTTGGTGGGCCGTTCGGCCAGAGCCAGACGCTTGACTTCGGGCTGCCGCATTTCTTTGGCCGCAACATCTACTTCGGCTTCGACCTGCACAGTGTCGGCGGCACGCAAACACCTTATGTCGCGCTCTGACGTACCATCTCGGTTCGCGTGCCTCGAGGGCGCGATCGGTCCTGCCCGCGAAGGCACGGCGGTCGCGCCCTTTTTAATTTAGCGTGAAGCCGGCGCGCTCGCCTATCATCGAGGTTCGGCCGCGTGATGCCTGCGCGGCGTCCCCAGATGCGTCGTAAGCGATCAGTAAACTCGCTCTTTCAGATTTGACGGCAGTGAGGGTAAGCGCTAATTTCAGCATGCCGGAAGGAGAATCACTTGTAATTTACGGGCGAGCATAGTCGTATCGCGTCGGTCGAGATCGACCGACGATGTCTGCGCTTGGATTCAGAGGAAACGCGCCGATCCAATGGGCGGCGGGCGCTCGTGCCGTCAGTTCACGTTCGTCTCCGCTGCTTGCCGCTTCGCGTAGTTGAACGGCAGCAAGTCGCTGATATCGGCATCCGCTGGTCGCTGGGGCAGCTCGCTCAGCACATGCATCAGCCACGCTGCGATTTGTGGCGGCTCCGATTTTTCTAGACCCAGATTTGGGGTAAAACGTGTCACCCAAACTGGAGTCTGAGATGTTGAAGAAAGTGGACATGCGTGAGGTTGCACAGGCGGCGTCTACGGTCGCGCTACACGCTGCTCCCTCCGTTGCCGCCTGCGCCGCCGAATTCAAACGGTGGTTTATCGGACGCAAACGCGCCGTCATCTTGCGTTTGCTGCGTGGCGAATTCGTTGATGCCGTTTCTCGCGAGGTCGGCGTAACAATCGCCGAGCTCGAGCAGTGGCGTGAACTTGCCCTTGCCGGTATTGAAGCCGGGCTGAAGTCACGCCAGACCGATCCGCTGGAAGTCAAGCTCAAGGACGCCGTGCATCGCATGTGGGGGAACTGACCATGGAGGTCGAATAATTCTGCGCATGGCGCGCGAACGGCAGGAACGCTGCCCTTTGATCGTACGGAGGTCGTCGACATGAGCCCCGCGATCTCCACGATAGGCAAACCCTTCGGATTGCAGCGGGTGTGCCAGGTGCTCGATTTCCCGCGCGCGACGATCTATGCCGAGCGTGCCAGGGCGCTGAGCAACGTCGCCCAGTTTACTCCAATACGACGCGGTCCGAAGCACAAGGGGTCGGACCACGAGCTGCTCGAGGCGATCCGTGTCGATCTGGCTCGTACGTCGTTCGTCGGTGAAGAGGCACGCAAGGTATGGTCGCACCTGCATATCCAGGACGACGTCCGCGTGTCCCGAGCCCGTGTCTCGTGCCGCTGATGCGCGAACAACGGCTTTGCTCGCCCTCCGGCGACCACAGAAACCGCCCGACGCTCATGATGGTCGAATTACGACTGATCGACCTAACGAGATGTGGGGCACCGATGACACCAAGGTTCAAACCGTCGATGAGGGCCTGGCCTGGATCTTCGACTCTCTTGAAATTTGAATGGGTTAGGCGACATGTGGGTTGATCTTCGAGAAGTCGAGCTTGCCGCCGATCAGAAACAGCACGGTGCGCATGGTCGTGAGGTTGGTATTATATCTCTCCACGCACCTTTCGCTTGGCGGCCTGGAAGAGTCCGTTGATGGCTTCCAGGAAGCCGTTGGTCTGACGCCGTCTGGGTCCAGGCGACGATGCTGTCGACATGACTGTGGATCATGCGGGCGACATCCTTCATCGGCTCGACCCTCGAGCGTATGACGTTCGTGCACCACTGCTCGAGCATTTCGCTGACGACGTTGATCTGTTTGCGATCGAGAATCTCCCGAAGTTACTCGCGATAGCGCAACGCGCAGGCGATCCGCTTGGTCGTGATCGTTCACGATCAGGGCATCAAGATCGGCGCGTTGCGCGGCGGTCAGCCGGTTGCGATCCTTCAGCAGCGACCATCGCAATCCTTTGAGTTTCGGGTCGGTTCGCTGCTCGACTCGCCGCATTGGGTCCACGGCTTTCGACGCATGAGTGACGACGTAGAACTTGTCGAAAGTGATGCGAGCATTCAGCAAGTTCGTCTCGACACCTTTGATGAACGCGGGCGACATGTCAATGCTGACTGACGTGATCTGCTCGGGCTCTCCCCCACAGGCTCGCGATGATCGCTTCGATCGTCGCAGCATCCTTGCCTTCGGTCACGGACACGACTTTGCGTTCGAGCGCATCAGCCACGAGCGTCAGGTAGTTGTGTCCGCGCTGGTAGGACGTTTCGCCGACGGCAATGCTCGTCCTGTCAGACAGGTCGATCTCGGCGAGCGCGAGTTCGACATAGCGTTTGCAAATGGCGTGCACCCGATGCTAAGGTCTGTTTAGGCAATGCTGATCAAGTCCCACCGTCCCCGTGGCCCAGCCGTTATAGATCGGTGGACATGACCTGAGCAAGGCAAA
>JAYFSB010000007.1:0-19754 GCA_040946865.1 Burkholderia sp. | reverse complement strand
AACTTCGTTCATGATCGATTCGCTACGCAGGCTTGACGACATCGCGAATGCAGACACTTGATCAGCATTGCCTAAACGCTATGTCGAACTCGCGCCCGACGAGATCGACCTGTCCGACATGACGAGCATTGCCGTCGACGAAACGTCCTACCAGCGCGAACACAACTACTTGACGCTCATGACTGATGCGCTTGAACGCAAAGTCCTGTTCGTGACCGAAGGCAAGGATGCTGCGACGATCGAAGAGTTCGTCGCGCGCCATGCGCGAGCATGGGGGAGAGCCCGAGCAGATCACGTCGGTCAGCATTGACATGTCGCCCGCGTTCATCAAAAGCGTCAAGACGAACCTGCCGAATGCTCGCATCACCTTCGACAAGTTCCACGTCGTCGCTCATGCGTCGAAAGCTGTGAACCCAATGCGGCGAATCGAGCAGCGAACCGATCCGGAACTCAAGGGATTGTGATGGCCGCTGCTGAAGGATCGCAACCGGCTGACCACCGCGCAACGCGCCGATCTCGATGCCCTGATCGTGAACGTCACGACCAAGCAGACCGCCCGCGCGTGGCGCTATCGCGAGCAACTTCGGGAGATTTTCGATCGCAAGCAGATCAACGTCGTCAGCGACAGTTCGAGCAGTGGTACACGAACGTCATGCGCTCGAAGATCGATCCGATGAAGGACGTCGCTCGCGTGATCCGCAGTCATTTCGACGGCACCGTCGCCTAAACCCAGACGCGTCAAATCAACGGCTTCCTGGAAGCCATCAACGGACTCTTTCAGGCCGCCAAGCGAAAGGCGCACGGATACACCAACCTCACGACCATGTGCACCGTGCTGTTTCTGATCGCTAGCAAGCTCGACTTCTTGAAGATCAATCCGCATGTCGCGTAACCCGCTCAAATTTCAATAGAGCCCAAATGGGCTTGGGTCAATCCACGCCGGCACGTCTACTCGATTAAGGAGGCCCGCGTTGTACTGCGCTCAGTTCTTGACACGATATTTGGCTTTGAAGCTCGATGGCTTGCTGGTGTATCCTTACGCATTTTTTTGGCAAAAGATCGAGAATCTTCGCTGGAAATCGAACTGATAACAGAGCCACCCGCGGACGCTCTTACGCGTAAACGTCAGCACGTCTTATCCGGACTTATGCAACAACGCCAATTTTGCATTAGGAAGCAAATGCTGAAGTGCAGGTTGGGAAAATTCCCAATACGGAAATTGCGCGCCACCCGTATTATACCGGGGCTTAGCCGCTTTGTGTCACCGCCCGATGCGCGTGCCTTCCCGCTTCGGTCGCTCGGTTTTCCTTGGTTTTTATTCCGAAATCTTGTAAGCGAAATGGAGCCGGAATCGAGCTTGGCGGCTTTGCAGAAAAAATTGAGAAAGCTCTCGGTCCGATGTGATATTTCAGACACGAAAAACTGCTAATCTCCATTTTTGCCTAGTGCAACCACGCTCTATCGTCGGATCCGGCTTTACCGGGCATAGATTACCCACCCTCATGACAACCACTCGTTTTGCTATGCGGCGCGCTGCAAAAGCGCTTGTCGTCGCCGGAATCGTCGCCTCACAGATCAGCCTCGCGCAGGCCAAGGTGATGCTCAATTTCGTCAATGCCGACATCGACCAGGTCGCGAAAGTTATCGGTGCCGCGACGGGCAAGACCATCATTGTCGATCCGCGCGTGAAGGGCCAGCTCAACCTGGTATCCGAAAAGTCGGTGTCAGAGGACCAGGCGCTCAAGACGCTGCAATCGGCGCTGCGCATGCAGGGTTTCTCGCTGCTGCAGGACCACGGCGTCCTGAAGGTAGTGCCCGAGGCCGACGCCAAGCTGCAGGGCGTGCCGACCTATGTCGGCAACACTCCGCGCGCCAACGGCGACCAGATCGTCACCCAGGTGTTCGAGCTGCATAACGAATCGGCTAGCAACCTGCTGCCGGTGCTGCGTCCGCTGATCTCGCCGAACAACACCGTCACCGCCTACCCCGCCAACAACACGCTGGTGATTACCGACTACGCCGACAACGTGCGTCGCATAGCGCAGATCATCGCTGGTGTCGACAACGCGGCTGGCACCCAGGTGGTGGTGGTGCCGCTTAAGAACGCCAACGCGATTGACATCGCCAGCCAGCTCGGCAAGCTGTTCGATCCGGGCTTGATCGGCAATACCGACGCGACGCTGAAGGTTAACGTGTCGGTCGATCCGCGCATCAACTCGATCCTGCTACGTGCCTCGAACGCCTCGCGCCTGGCCTCGGCGCGGCACCTGCTCGCGCAGCTCGATGCGCCCAGCGCGGTGCCAGGCAACATGCACGTGGTGCGGCTGCGCAATGCCGACGCCACGAAGCTGGCTAAGACGCTGCGCGGCATGCTGAGCAAGAGCGACAGCGACGGCTCGGCCTCCTCGAACGACGCGAATTCGTTCAACCAGGGCGGCTCGGGTGGCGGCAGCAACTTCTCGACCGGCACGGTACCCCTGCCTTCTGGTTCATCCTCGCTGTCGTCCTCGTCGGGCTCGGGTTCGAGCACCGGTTACAGCAGCGGTAGCGGCGACAAGAGCGACGATTTTTCTAGCAACAAGAACGGTAACGACGACAACCAGCCGGGCGGCATGATCCAGGCCGATTCGGCCACCAACTCGCTGATCATCACCGCCTCGGATCCGGTCTACCGTAACCTGCGCGCCGTGATCGACCAGCTCGACGAACGTCGCGCGCAGGTCTATATCGAGGCGTTGATCGTCGAGCTGAATTCGAGCACCTCGGCCAACCTGGGCATCCAGTGGCAGGTGGCAAACAACGCGCTGTATGCGGGCAGCTCGCTTAATACCGGCCTGCCGAACCTCGGCAACAGCATCACCGGCCTGACTTCGGCCGCGGCTCAGGTAGCGGGGACCAATATCAGCCCCGCCGCGGCTGCCGCGGGCGCGCTGACGCCAGGCTTGAACATCGGTTGGCTTAAGAACATGTTCGGCATCACGGGCCTGGGTGCTCTGCTGCAGGCTTTCTCGGGCACTACCGACGCGAACGTACTGTCCACGCCTAACCTGGTCACGCTCGACAATGAGGAAGCGAAGATCGTGGTGGGCCAGAACGTGCCGATCGCGACCGGTTCGTATGCTAACCTTACCAGCGGCAGCAACAGCAATGCCTTCAATACCTTCGATCGCCAGGACATCGGCCTGACCCTGCACGTCAAGCCGCAGATCACCGACGGCGGCCTCCTGAAGATGCAGATCTACACCGAGGATTCCTCGGTAGTGGCGAGCGCGACGACGGGCAGCAACAGTTCGACCCAGGTTGGTGTGCCGACCTTCAACAAGCGCTCGATCCAGTCGACCGTGTTGTGCGACAACGGCGAGATCATCGTGCTCGGCGGTTTGATGCAGGACAACTACCAGGTCAGCAACAACAAGGTGCCACTGCTCGGCGACATCCCCTGGATCGGCCAGCTGTTCCGCTCGGAAGGCAAGACGCGCGCGAAGACCAACCTGATGGTGTTCCTGCGCCCGGTGATCCTCAGCGACCAGGCCACCACTCAGGCCGTCACCGCAAACCGCTACGACTACATCCAGGGTGTGCAGGGCGCATACAAGTCCGACAACAACCTGATCCGCGACAAGGACGATCCGGTAGCCCCGCCGATGCCGCTTGGCCCGAGCGAGGGTGGCGCGCCGGCCGCGAACCTGTTCGACCTGACGCGCACCCCCGGTTATCCGGCCGCGCCCGGCCGCGCACCGGCCAACGTGCCCGCACCCGCAGTGGCAGCGCCGACGCCGATGCCTGCTCCCGGCGTAACCACCCCGGTGCCGACGCCGGGCGGCCTGACCACCCAGCCGGGAGCGCAGCCGTGAACGAGGCCGTGCGCGATGCAGCGACCATCGAGGGGCCGTCGGCGATCGCTGCTCGCCTGCTGCCCTACGGCTTCGCCAAGGCCGGCCAGATCCTGGTTGCGCAGCAGGACGGCGAGGCGATCGAGGTGTGGATCAGTGATCGCACCACTGACGCCGCGCTGGCCGAGGTCGCCCGCAATTTCGGCGCGCTGACCGCGCACCGGCTGCCGGCTGACGAACTCGCGCAGGCCATCAATACAGCCTATGCGCGCCAGGATGGCAGCGCGGCGCAGGTGGTCGGCGAGGTGGAAGGCGAGGTCGACCTGTCGCGGCTGATGCAGGACATCCCAGAGGTGGAGGACCTGCTGGAGTCGGAAGACAACGCGCCGATCATCCGCATGATCAACGTGCTGCTCACCCAGGCCGCACGCGAACAGGCTTCCGACATCCACATCGAACCCTTCGAGAACGCCTCGGTGGTGCGCTTTCGCGTCGACGGCACGCTGCGCGACGTGGTGCGGCCCAAGAAAGCCCTGCACGGCGCGCTGATCTCACGGATCAAGATCATGGCGCAGCTCGATATCGCCGAAAAACGTTTGCCACAGGATGGCCGCATCACGCTGCGCGTGGGCGGCCGCCCGGTGGACGTGCGGGTCTCGACGCTGCCCACCGGTCATGGCGAGCGCGCGGTGCTGCGCCTGTTGGAAAAGGACGCGCAGCGCCTGAACCTCGAGGCGCTCGGCATGGGCCGCGACACGCTGGTGAAGTTCGACAAGCTGATCGGCCGTCCGCACGGCATCCTGCTGGTCACCGGCCCGACCGGCTCGGGCAAGACTACCACGCTCTACGCGGCGATGTCGCGGCTCGAGACGGCCACCACCAACATCATGACGGTCGAGGATCCGATCGAATACGACCTGTCCGGCATCGGACAGACCCAGGTCAACGAGCGGATCGGCATGAGCTTCGCGCGCGCGCTACGCTCGATCCTGCGCCAGGATCCGGACGTGATAATGATTGGCGAAATTCGCGATCTCGAAACCGCGCAGATCGCCGTGCAGGCCTCGCTGACGGGCCACCTGGTGCTGGCCACGCTGCACACCAACGATGCGGCCTCGGCCGTCACGCGTCTGACCGACATGGGCGTCGAGCCCTACCTGCTGGCCTCCTCACTGCTCGGCGTGCTGGCGCAGCGGCTGGTGCGCCAGCTCTGCCCGCACTGCAAGGAACCGCGCGAAGAGGAAGAAGGTCGCGTCATCTATCACTCGGTGGGCTGCGAGAAGTGCGGTCATTCGGGCTACACGGGCCGACGCGGCGTCTATGAACTGCTGGTGATCGACGACACGATCCGCTCGCTGGTCCACCGCAACGCACCCGATTCGGAAATTCTCGCCTCGGGCCGCTCGGAAGGCATGCGCACACTGCGTGACGACGCCGAGCGCTGGCTCGCGCAGGGCAACACCTCGCTCGAGGAAGTGCTGCGCGTGACGGGAGGCACTTAGCGCGATGCCGGCATTCCGTTTCGAAGCGATCGATTCCGGCGGCCGCCCCCAGAAGGGCGTGATCGAGGCCGACAGCGCGCGCGCCGCGCGCGGCCAGCTGCGCGGCAAAGGCCTCACGCCACTGATGGTCGAGCCGGCCGCGAGTCGCTCGCGCGGCGAGCCCAAGCAGCGCCTGTCGATCGGCCGCAAGCTTTCGCAGCGCGAGCAGGCGATCCTGACGCGCCAGCTCGCCAGCCTGTTGACCGCCGGGCTGCCGCTCGGTGAATCGCTGGCGGTGCTCACCGAGCAGGCCGAGCGCGACTACATCCGCGAGCTGATGGCAGCGATCCGCGCCGAGGTGCTGGGCGGCCATTCGCTGGCCAGCGCGCTGGCCGAGCATCCGCGCGACTTCTCCGAGATCTACCGCGCCCTGGTGTCGGCCGGCGAACACACCGGCAAGCTCGGCATCGTGCTGTCACGCCTAGCCGACTACATCGAGCAGCGCAACGCACTCAAGCAGAAAATCGTGCTCGCCTTCACCTATCCTGGCATCGTCACACTGATCGCGTTCGGCATAGTCACCTTCCTGCTCAGCTATGTGGTGCCGCAGGTGGTGAACGTGTTCGCCAGCACCAAGCAGCAGCTGCCCTTCTTGACCATCGTGATGATGGCGCTGTCGGACTTCGTGCGGCACTGGTGGTGGGCGATGCTGATCGGCATGGTGGTGCTGGCCTGGATCGTCAAGACTACGCTCTCGCGCGCCGGCCCGCGGTTGGCCTTCGACCGCTGGCTGCTGGGTGCCCCGCTGGCCGGCAAGCTGGTGCGCGGCTACAACACGGTGCGTTTCGCCAGTACGCTGGCGATTCTGACCGCGGCCGGCGTGCCGATCTTGCGCGCACTACAGGCGGCCGGTGAGACGCTTTCGAACCGCGCCATGAGCGACAATATCGACGACGCGATCGTGCGCGTACGCGAGGGCACTTCGCTGTCGCGCGCGCTCAACCACGTGAAGACGTTCCCGCCGGTGCTGGTGCACCTGATCCGTTCGGGCGAGGCCACCGGCGACGTCACCACCATGCTCGACCGCGCCGCCGAAAGTGAGGCGCGAGAACTCGAGCGCCGCACCATGTTCATGACCAGCCTGCTCGAACCGTTGCTGATACTGGCAATGGGCGGCATCGTGCTGGTGATCGTGCTGGCGGTGATGCTGCCGATCATCGAGCTGAACAACATGGTGCAATAAGGAATGCAAAGTAAAACGGGCCGCGATCGCGACCCGTTGCCGGAATGAACGTTATGAAGGAAGGAACAGCTCAGCGCACGTAGATGGCGGGGCCGGGTGTGTTGACAGGCAGGAAAATCTCGGCATGCGCGCCGTTGCGGTCGATCACGATCGAACGGGCGCGAACCTCGGCGAGCTTGGTGTCCTGGGAGATGTCGCCGTCTAGCGTGATGGTGCGGGCCGGATCGCCGCCGATGCCGATGATCGCGGCCGCGCCCTGGCGCAGCGCGAGGATACCGAACAGGTGGATGTCCTCCGCGGGGTTGTGCGTGAGCTGCCCGCCGAACAGCGCGGCAGCATCCTCCGTGCGCAAAGGAGCGCGCGCGGCGGCAGCGGGTAGCGGGACTTGATGCGCCGAGAGCGTGATGGTCCAGTAGGTGGATGTCGCGCACAAGGCCGCGAAGAGGGCGAGGGAAAGGATACGGATCGAGAGCGCGTTCATGCGGGCTATTGTACGGATGAATATGAAATTTGCGTTGAGGAAAGCCCGCAGCGGGTGCCGCCTTACAATGCGGCTTCACTGCGCGGGCGACGTGCCCCGCGGGTGCCATTCAATGTTGACTACTGTTTTTGAAAGAGAGGTTTCACTTATGCAAATGTGGATCAATCGCCGCTCGCCGGCCGGCCGTCGCCAACGCGGCTTCACGCTGATCGAAATCATGGTCGTGATCGCGATTCTCGGCATCCTGGCCGCGCTGATCGTGCCGAAGATCATGAGCCGTCCGGACGAGGCGCGCCGCGTGGCCGCCAAGCAGGATATCGGCACCATCATGCAGGCGCTCAAGCTCTACCGTCTCGACAACGGTCGCTACCCGACCCAGGAGCAGAGCCTACAATCGCTGATCGTCAAGCCTACCACCGAGCCGGTGCCGAACAACTGGAAGGACGACGGCTACCTCGAGCGCCTGCCGAACGATCCCTGGGGCAATCCGTACAAGTACCTGAATCCGGGCGTGCACGGCGAGATCGACGTGTTCAGCTACGGCACCGACACCAAGGAAGGCGGCGAGAACAACGACGCCGACATCGGTTCCTGGCAGTAACACCGGCGCATCGGATCGCACCACCCCGTCCCTCCCCTCTTGGTCAGTTTCGTTTGACATGCGAGCCACCGGTACAACCTCGCTGCGTTTTCCGCCCCGGCGGATGCGTGGCTTCACGTTGCTCGAGATGCTCGTCGTGCTCGTGATCGCGGGAATCCTCGTGTCGGCGGCCACGCTGACCATGCACCGCAATCCACGCACCGACCTGCGCGAGGAAGCGCAGCGCGTGGCCCTGCTGCTCGAGAGCGCGGGCGACGAGGCGCAGGTGCGCGCGCGGCCGATCGCCTGGCAGCCGACCGACAACGGTTTCCGCTTTCACGTGTGCAGCGAGGACGGCTGGCGGCCGCTGCGCGACGACCTATTCCGGCCGCGCAGCTGGGACGGCGGCGTGACCGGCGCGACCATCGACTATCCCGGCTCCGACACCGCGGTGCATCGTATCGTGTTTGGCACCGAGCCGGTCGATATCCCGGTACGCATCACGCTCTATTCCGCGGTCGGCAGTGCGACGATCGTTGGCACTGGCAACGGCCGCTACGAAGTGCGCTGATTATGTTCACCTTGTTCTGTCCTTCGCGCGGGGCCCCGCCTTCGTCGCCGTACCGTGCGAGCGGATTCACCATGATTGAGGTGCTGGTCGCGCTGGCGATCATCGCGGTCGCGCTAGCCGCCTCGATCCGAGCGGTCGGCACGCTGGCCAGCAATTCCGGCACTCTCAACGATCGCCTGTTGGCGAGCTGGAGCGCCGACAACGTTCTCGGCCAGCTGCACCTGGCGCACGCCTGGCCCGATGTCGGCGAGAAAGAGTTCGACTGCTCGCAGGGCAACCTCGCGCTGACCTGCACGCAGAAGGTGAGAACCACGCCGAATCCGGTGTTCCGGCGCGTCGAGATCTCGGTACGCAAGACAGGCGAGGCCAGCGTGCTCGCGCAGATGGTCACGGTGGTCGCCAATGAAACCATTCGTTCGCTCTGAGCGCCGCCGATCGAGAGGCTCGCGCGATTCGCGCGGCTTCACGCTGATCGAGATGCTGATCGCGATTACCATCCTGTCCGTGCTCGCGCTGCTGTCCTGGCGCGGGCTCGACCAGGTGATCCGCGGGCGTGATCGCGTCGAGGTAGTGATGGAGGACGAGTGCACCTTCGCGCAGATGTTCGACCAGATGCGCATCGACGCGCGCCGCGCCGTCAGCGACGACGAGGCCGGCCAGCCGGCGGTGCACGTGGTCACCAACACGCTGCAGATCGTGCGCCGCTTCGATACGCCGGGCGGGCCGCCGCGCATCCAGATCGTGCGCTACCTGATCAGCTCCGGGCACGTGGTGCGTTATGCCTCGCCGCCGATCTCGGACGCGCGCGTGCTGCGCAGCATGCTGGCCGACAGCGGCGTGGACGACTGGAGCTCGGTGCCTCTGATGCGCGGCGTGGGCGCGATCACGGCGCGCATCTATGTGCCCAAGGTCGGCTGGACCATCAACATGCCGACTGCCGACAACGCGCTCGCCAAAAACAACGACGCGCTCAAGCAGCCGATCGTCGGCAACGGGCCGCCCAAGAGCTCGGTTACGGGGCTCGAGGTCGGCATCGGCGCGACCTCACTGCACGTGCCGATCAAGCGCGTGTTCCTGGTCGGAGAATGACGATGCGCGCGCCCTTCTCCGTTTCACCTTCCCGCCTCCGCAGCCGATGCCGCGTCGCGCGCGCGTCGGCCTCGCGCGCGTATTCGCGCGGCGTGGCGATCATCAGCGCGCTGCTGGTGGTGGCGCTCACCGCGATCCTGGTGTCCGGCGCGCTGTGGTGCCAGCAGGTGCAGATCCGCCGCATCGAGAACCAGCGTCTGCTGATACAGGCGCAGTGGGTGGCGCGCGGCGCGCTCGACTGGACCCGCATGATTCTGCGCTCCGAGGGCGACACGGCGCCCGGCGTGACCTATCTCGGCGGCATCTGGGCGGTGCCGATCGCCAAGACTAAGCTGTCCGACTTCCTCGGCAAGATCGGCGTGACCGACGTCTCGGGTGACGACGACACCTACCTGACCGGCGATATCGAGGACGCGCAGTCACGCTTCAACCTGCGCAATCTGGTTTCCTCGCCGGTGCCGGGCGTGCTGCAGATCAATGCCTCCTCGGTCACTGTCTTCAAGCGCCTGCTAGTCTCACTGTCGATCGACTCGACGCTGGCGGTACGCGTCGCGAAACAGGTCCGCGCCGGCCTGCGCTATTCGGCAACGCGCTTCCAGAACGCCAATCCGCCCGGCATCGGCAACGCGCCGGTGGCGGTGCCGCAGTACGACAGCAATCTGAATTCCGGCAGCCCGGATTCGGGCTTCGACAACGGCAACAGCACCGACGCCAGCTCGGGTGCCGCGCCCCTGATTCCGATCAGCGTCGACTCACTGCTCGACGTGAACGGCATGACGCCCGAGATTGTCGAGAAGCTGCGGCCCTTCGTGACGGTGCTGCCATCCACCACGCCGGTCAACCTCAATACCGCGCGCACCGAGGTGATCGTCGCGCTGCTACCAGGGCTCTCGGTGTCCTCCGCACAGACGCTGGTGGCGCGCCGCGAGAACGTGTTCTTCCGCAACGTCGGCGATGCGCAGCTCGCGCTGCAGGCCACCGGCGTGTCGAACACGCTGCTGGACCCGACCCAGATCGACGTGACGTCCAGCTATTTCATCGTTCACGGTCATATTGAGCACGGACGCGCGGAAATCGATCGCACGTCGCTCGTGTATCGTGACCCCACCACGCACACCACGAGCGTGGTCCGGGTTTCCGATCAGCTATAACAACGCCATCCGGGAGAGGAGCTCTTGAGTACGTTGATTGTTGTTTTGCCGCCGCGCGAACCGACCGTGCCGCTGGCCGAGTGGCAATGGCCCGAGCTGTCATTCGCGCTCGTCGACAAGAGCGGCGACACCCAGCGCGCCGGACGCGGCTCGCTGACCACCCTGCCGCAAGCCGCCTCCACTGTGCTGGTGGTGGCCGCGCGCGACCTGCTGCTGCTGGCCGCGGCGGTGCCCGCTGTGAAGGGGCCGAAGCTTCGTCAGGCGCTGCCGAACATCGTCGAGGATTACGTGATCCAGGACGCGCAGACCTGCCATATTGCCATCGACCCGGTCGCGCTGCCCGACGGCCGGCGCGCGCTGGCCGTGATCGACCGCGAATGGTTCCGTTTCGCGATCGAGGTCTTCACCACCGCCGGCCATCGCGTGATCCGCGCGGTGCCGGCGATGCGCTGTCTGCCTCAGCCGGCCGGTGCCGTGCTCGCGCCCGCCGCCGAGAGGGCTCTGGCTGGCGAGAAAGGCGACGGCATCACCGAGGCCGCCGTGATTTCGCCCGAGGACACGCCGACGGTGAGTGATGCCGAGGTGCCGCGCGCACCGATTGTTGCCGCGATCATGGCGCGCATCGAATCGATGCCGGTGGACGAGGCGCTGTCGATCGCGACCGCGCCGCGCGTCGAACTGGCGATTGCCCGCGGCGTGCTTGGCGAGGGGTTCAGCGCGCCGGCGGCCTCGGCCGGCTCGACGCTAGCTGCGCTGACCGCGGGCGGGCCGTTCGAGCTGTACCAGCTCGGCGCGCCTGGTGCCGAGCTGCAGCTCGCCTCGATTACGCCGCTGGCCGATCTCGATGCGATTCCCGGCACCATGCCGCTGCCCTTCGACAGCTTCGCGCGCCGCGCGCTCGAGACACGCTTCAACCTCTGCCAGTTCGATTTCGAGATCGTGCCCTGGCGCTTCGACCGCGCCACGCTCACGCGCCTGAAGCTGCCGACCGCGCTGGCGGTGATCACGCTACTGGTGGCGGTGGTCGGCATCAACATCCACTGGTGGCACCTGGCGCGCGAGCGCGACGCGATTTCGGCACAGATCACCGAAACGCTGCTGACGGTCTTCCCCAAGACCACCACGGTGCTCGATCCGCCCGCCCAGATGACGCACCAGATCGACCAGCTGCGGGTGGCGGCCGGCGAACTCTCGCCCAACGACTTTCTCGCGCTGGCCAGCGGCGTGGCGCGCGCGCTCGGGCCACTGCCGGCCAACGGCATCGCCTCGCTCGACTATCACGACCGCCGGCTCGACGTCGGCTTCAAGCCCGAGATCAAGGTCGATCCCGACTTCGGCGCGCGTCTGGCGCATAACGGCCTGTCGGTCGAGATCGACAGCAGCACGGGCAAATGGATCATCCGGAGCGGATCATGAAGGCGGAACTGGCTGAAACCCTCACCCAGTTCTGGGGCGAGCGCAATTCGCGCGAGAAGCTGCTGCTCGACTGGGGTGGTGCCCTACTAGTGTTGGCGGTACTATATTCGCTGCTGTGGTCGCCGGCCGCCAAGAACAGCGAGAAGATCGCCACCGCGCTGCCGGGCATGCGTCTGCAGCTCGCGCAGATGACCGAACAGGCCAACGAAGCGCGCTTGCTGGCCGCCGCCGCGCAGGGCGTGGCACCCACCGGCATCGCGCTGCGCGACGCGCTGACCAGCTCGCTGTCCGATCACGGCTTCGCGGCCGTGCAGGTGCAGGTGGTCGGCAACGGCGTGCAGATCCAGCTCAAGAACGCTGCCTTTCCGGCCTGGACGCAGTGGGTCGACGACGTACGTAAGCAGTTCAAGGTGCAGGTAAGCGAGGCGCATGCCACCCCGCTGAAGGAAGACGGTCAGGTCGACCTGACCGTGGTCATGCAACCTTCGAGCGTGAACAACAAATGAGCTTCCGCATGAAGAATGGCTGCCGTTCCAGCGGAGGCCGCACGCCGATGACGGTCTGGATGCAAATTCGCGCGGCGCTGCCCTGGCTGCTCATCGGCGCTCTGGCGAGCCTGGTGGTGATCGTCTCGCTGTTGCCGGCCGCCTGGGTCACGCCGCAGTTCTCGCGCGCCACCGGCAGCCACGTCAACCTGGTTGACCCCGACGGCTCGCTCTGGCACGGCTCGGCCACCCTGCTGCTGGCACCGGGCAGCGACCGCAGTGTCTCCACCCTACTGCCGGGCCGTATCGAATGGCGTACCGCGTTCTGGCCGCTATTCATCGGCCGTGTGCAGATGCAAATGCGCCAGACCCAGGCGATGCCGGACCCGATCACCGTCAACGCCAGCCTGCGCGGCGCGACCGTCTCGGCGGGTTCGATAGCCGTGCCGGCCTCGCTGCTGGTCGGGCTCGGTACGCCGTTCAACACGCTCGATCTGCAGGGCGACGTGCGGATCGGCTGGAGCGACTGGCGGCCGTTCGGCCAGGACGTGTTCGGCCAGCTCACCGTGACCATCAACGACGTCAGCTCGCGGATCTCGATCGTCAAGCCGCTCGGCTCCTATCGCGCGGTCTGGCAGGTGCAGGGCGCGAACTCGACGCTCGACCTTTCGACGCTGAAGGGGCCGCTGTTCCTGGAAGGGCACGGCAGCTTCGCGGGCCATGCCTCCTCGTTCACGGGCACCGCGCGCGCCGACGACGCGCAGCGCGAAAACCTGGCGGGCCTGTTGAATCTGCTCGGCCATCCGGCGGGGTCGGGAACGGTGTCGCTGACCCTCTGATCGATCGGCTGGATCGCTTGACGCATAAGAAATTGGAAGCGGCAGAGCCAGTGTGTCTGGCGCGTCATGTGCAGGCGAACGGGCTAACGACGAGCCGAACTGACTACGGGGGGCGACGACTATCGCGAATGAGACATGATTTCGCTCAAATCGGCCATTTTCCATGTCTCCGGATGGGCTGCTCCCCTTGTGCTCCCCTTGGGATGTCAGTTCACAATTTTGGCTCCATTGAAAAATGAGTGGGTTACGCGACAAGTGGGTTGATCTTCGAGAAGTCGAGTTTGTCGGCGATCAAAAACAGCACGGTGCGCATGGTCGTGAGGTTGGTGTATCCATCCCACCGCGCGCCTTTCGCTTGGCGGTCTGGAAGAATCCGTTGATGACTTCCAGGAAGCCGTTGGTCTGACGCGTCTGGGTCCAGGTGACGATGCCGTCGACATGACTGCGAATCATGCCGGGCGACGTCCTTCATCGGATCGACCTTCGAGCGCATAACGTTCGTGCACCACATGCTCGAGCATGTCGCTGACGACGTCGATCTGCTTGCGATCGAGAATCTCGCGAAGTTGCTCGCGATAGCGCCACGCGCGGGCGGTCCGCTTGGTCGTGACGTTCACGAGCTCAGGGCATCGAGATCGGCGCGTTGCGTGGCGGTCAGCTGGTCGCGATCGTTTAGCAGCGGCCATCGCAATCCATTGAGTTCCGGATCGGTTCCTGCTCGATTCGCCGCATTGGGTCCACGGCTTTCGACGCATGAACGACGATGTGGAACTTGTCGAAGGTAATGCGAGCATTCGGCAGGTTCGTCTCGACGCCTTTGATGAACGCGGGCGACATATCGACATATCAATTGACCGACGTGATCTGCTCGGGATCTCTCCCATGCTCGCGCAGGCTTGCGACGAACGCTTCGATCGCCGCAGCATCCATGCCTTCGGTCACGAACACAACTTTGCGTTCGAGCGCATCAACCACGCGCGTCAGGTAGTTGTTCGCGCTGGTAGGACGTTTCGTCGACGGCAATGCTCGTCATGTCGGACAGGTCGAGCTCGGCGGGTGCGAGTTCGACATAGTGTTTGCAAATAGCGTACACCCGATGCCAGGACTCGCCGACGGTATGGGCGACTAGTGGAATGACATCTGCTGGGCGAGCATCAGCACCATTGCCTCGAACAGCAGCGTGAAGCCCTTGAGCTTGCCCGCCCACTCAGGCTCGACGAGTGCCACGCTGCCATCAGGCAACTTGACGCGAGGTGTGCGTACTTCGAGAGGTAGCAGTCGTGCTGGAAGACGTTCAAGTGCCGATAGCGCTTGACGAGGGTGTCGTGCACACGTTGGTCGCCAACGATCTCCAGATGCGGGAAGCGACTGCCGGCAACGAAATCGATGTTGATCGTCAATCGCTTGGCGGTTGCATCAAAATCGATTTCGTTCACGAACCACGGATCGTTAAATACCAAAAGCCGTCTCGAACGGCTTATTATGCATGACTACCGTCGCTCACGTGCAAATCGGGCAATTTACTACCCACTCGAAATTAAACAGAGGCACTTTTTTAAGTGCCCCGGCATGAATGCTGGTGTGCTCGCACGATCGTCGAATCGATAAGGATGTGCTCGATTTCCGTCTCGCCTGCCAAAGCATTCACCACCCGTGGCCAGCCACCCTGGCTTCGCCAGCGCGAGAAACGGATATATACCGCGTATGCCATCGGCCGAATTCCGCGGGAAGATCGCACCATGGACTGCCGGTTCGGGCAATCCACAGCCTCGCTTCGAGGAAGCAGCGATGGTTGAATGCCGTTCGGTAACGGTCGCCTTCTTTGCCCGGCAGGATAGCTTAGACTTTGTTCCGTATTTCGTCGCTTAGTAACGTTCATACTTCGTCGCTTAGTAACGTTCATACTATTATACTATCTTGTTACGCAAAAGACAGGATATAAACATTATTTTCAAATGTAAACTTAACCTAAGGCTTACCGGCCCAGCCGCGGGCACCAGGTGCCTCCGATTCCAAACTGATCCGCGCGAGCGGCGAGCCGTCCCGCCACTCGCGCGCTGCCGAGCTCACCGTGTTTGAGCATTCCTCGCCGCTCTCGCCGCCGCCCGCAGCCCATCGCTACTGCTACTTGTCCTCGGGCAAGCGCCAGCGCGCGCGCCGCGCGACCATTGCGCTGTTCTTCATCGCCGGCATGATGTATGCATCCTGGGGCGTGCACGTGCCCACCGTACGCGACGACTTCGCGCTGAGCCCGGCCCTGCTCTCTCTGGCACTGCTGGCGGTGGCGATTGGCTCGATCGTGGCGATGACCACCAATGCGAAATGGATCGCCCGGGTCGGCACGCGCACCGCCTGCCTGGCTGGCGGCCTCGGCATGTCGGTGTTCGGCGCGCTGATCCTGGTGGCATCGAGCTATGCGTTGCTGATCGTGGTGCTGATGCTGTTCGGCTTCAGCATGGCCACCCTTGACGTGGCGATGAACGCCGAGGCTAGTGCGATTGAGATCGCCTTCGGCCGGCCGATCATCTCGATGCTGCACGGCATGTTCAGCATCGGCGGCCTGGCCGGCGCGGCGCTCGGCGGTGCCGCGCTGTCGGCCGGCATGGTGCCGAGCGTGCATCTCGCGCTCGTCTCGCTGCTGTGCGCAGTGATCCTGGTGATCGCCTGCCCGGCCGTGCTGCCGCATGTGCCGAACGCCCAGGCCGAATACTGCAAGTCGGCCAACCGCTGGCGCTCGCCGGCGCTCTGGATGCTCGGCGCGATCGCGCTGGTCTCGCTGATCGCCGAGGGCGCGATGTACGACTGGGCCACCATCTACATGCGCGACGTGGTGGCCGCCACGCCGGCCTTCGCGAACGCGGCCTATGCTGTCTTCTCGGGCGGCATGGCCGCCGGCCGCTTCGCCGGCGACTTCGTGCGCGCGCGCTTCGGCGCGCCACAGTTGTTCGCCAGCGCCAGCTTCGCCTGCGTGGGGATGCTCGGCACCTTGCTGCTGCCCGAGCCAGTACCGGCCCTAATCGGCTTCACGATAATGGGCCTGGGCCTCGCCAACATGATGCCGCTGCTGTTCGCGGCCGCCGCGCGCGTGGCAGGCATCTCGCCGGCCGAGGGCCTCGCGCACGTGGCGGGCCTCGCTTACTTCGGGCTGATGTTTGGGCCGGTGGTAATTGGCGCCGTCACGCAAGCGGCCGGGCTGCCGGTCGGGCTCGGCATCGTCGCGTTGTGCGCGGCGATCGTCGCCGTCGCGGTGCCTAAAGTGATGGTGCGGCTCAAGGTCTGAAGCGCTCCGAGGCGATCCGAGGTCACCAAAAGAGGCTCTATTGAAATTTGAGTGGGTTACGCGACATGCGGATTGATCTTCGAAAAGTCGAGCTTGCCGGCGATCAGAAATAGCGCGGTGCGCATGGTCGTGAGGTTGGTGTATCCGCGCGCCTTTCGCTGTGTCGTAGCTATTTCAAGATGTCGTGGTGGTGCCAGGGCGCTGAGCAACGTCGCCCAGCTTGCTTCAATGCGACGCGGTCCGAAGCCCAAGGTGTCGGACCATGAGCTGCTCGAGGCGATCCGTGCCGATCTGGCTTATACGCCGTTCGTCGGTGAAGGGGCACGTGCGCCTGCGCATCCAGGACGACATCCGCGTGTCCCGGAACCCGTGTCTCGCCGCTGATGCGCGAACACGGCTTGCTTTCGCCTCACCGGCGACCGCAGAAATCGCCCAACGCTCATGATGGTCGAATGACGACTGATGGACCTAATGAGATGTGGGGCACCGATGGTGCCAAGGTTCAAACTATCGATGAGGGCCTGGTCCGGATCTTCACTGCGGTCGATCATTGCGACGCAGCGTGCGTGGGCATCCACGTCACCAAGGTGGGCGACTGCTTTGCCGCACTGGAGCCAATCAGCCAAAAGGGATACACGAGCAGTTCGGATCGGTCGAAGCTGACGCTGTCCGCGGACTGTCCTTACGAATGAATCACGGCTCGCAGTACATGTCAGACGACTTCCGCGCCCAGATCAAGTTCTGGGGGATTACGCCAAGCTACGCCTTCGTTGCCGAGCCGCAGACCAACGGCGTCCCCGAGCGTTTCAATCGGACCCTGAAGCAGCAGGCTATCCACGGGCGGCTGTTCAAAAACGTTGAAGAGATTCGTGTTGCCGCCGTCGCGTTCAAGGATCGATACAATCGCGAATGGCGTTTCGAAAAACTGGGCTTCAAGTTCACCCTCGAAGCCCGTCAGGCAGCGCTCTTGGCACTTCCGCCTGACCACAAAATCGTGTCTAAACAACCGGATCCGGTACATACCGAAGAACAGCACCACGGCACGGCCCTTGAAATTGGCAAGCGTGCGCAGCTTGCTCGAGCTGTCGGACAGCGAGAAATCTCCTTGCCGAACTGGGTATTGCCGGTGATGTCGAGATTCTGGAAGGAAGGCTGCTGGTCGCAGCCGGCCTGCCCGCCCACGAGTAGCAAGGCACCCGCCGCAGGCGGCAAGCCAGCGGTGCCGCGAAAACTCGGAAGCGAGACTCACGTGCGGATTCAGAAACCGAGCAACGGACGCGCGTAGTGGTCCACCAGCAGCGCGGCAAACAGCAGCGACAGGTAGACGATCGAGTAGCGGAAAGCGTGCCGCGCGAGCGCATCGGAATAATCGACGTAGACCTTCCACGCGTAGGCGAGGAAGATCGCGCCTAGCACCACCGCGCTGGCCAGGTAGACCACCCCGCTCATGCCTGAGATGAAGGGCATCAGCGTCACCGCGAACAGGATCACGGTATAGAGCAGGATATGCAGACGCGTGAACTTCGTGCCGTGCGTGACGGGCAGCATCGGCAGTCCCGATTTCTCGTAGTCCTTGACGCGATAGAGCGCGAGCACCCAGAAGTGCGGCGGAGTCCAGACGAAGATGATCAGCACCAGGATCCAGGCATCGCCGGGCACGCTGCCCGTCACCGCTGCCCAGCCGAGCGCCGGCGGCATCGCGCCTGAGGCACCGCCGATCACGATGTTCTGCGGCGTGGCGGGCTTGAGCAGCAGCGTGTAGATGACCGTGTAACCGACGAAAGTGGCGACCGTCAGCCACATCGTCAGCGGATTAGTGAAGGTGTAGAGCGTCCAGGCACCCGCGCCGCCCAGCACCGTCGAGAAGGCCAGGATCTGCGGCGTCGTGATCTCGCCACGTGCCGACGGGCGCCAAGCGGTCCGGCGCATCTTCGCGTCGATCTTCTGTTCGACCAGGCAGTTGATCGCGAACGCGGTGCCGGCCGTCAGCCAGATGCCGACGGTACCGCCGATCAGCACGCGCAGCGGCACCATGCCCGGCGTGGCGAGGAACATCCCAATGACCGCGCAGAACACCGCGAGCTGGGTGACGCGCGGTTTGGTCAGCGGGAAATACTGCGACAGGCGGCTGCCGGGGGACTGGGAAAGCGTGGATTCCATGTGTATGGGGCGTCAGGCGGGCGCGATATCGCTCGCGGGGAGCACGACGCGGCCGGGACGACTTGAAAACATTTGAAATTTTAACATGACCAGCAACAACAGCAGGATCGCGGTGCCGCGCGTTATGCGCCACCGCAACCGGTAGCGTCCACTGCAGCACGATATTGGTCAGCCCCGTGACGAACTGGATCACCACCACCAGCAGCCTGGCCGTCGGCGGGCCACCGCAGCGAGGCATAGCGGCGCATCCACCAAGCGAAGGCCGCCAGGTAGGCGATCACCCCGAAGGCGAAGGTGCAGGGTGGGTCCAGTGAATCGCTACCAGCGCGGCCTGGGTGATCACCTCGCCGTCTGCCGATATGCCGAGCGCATGCCACACAGGTGAAAGCCGTGCGCGAAGTCCATCGGCGGCACCCATTGGCCGTTGCAGGTCGGGAAATCGGTGCAGGCGAGCACCGCATAGTTGGTGCTGACCCAGCCCCGCCCAGCACGATCTGTGCCACCAGCAGCAAGGCGGCCAGCAGCAGGCCGGTGGGCCACCACGGCGACACCGACAGCGGTCGGTGCCGCGCGCGCCACCCAGGCGATCAGCGCCTGGGTGATGATCAGCACGCCGATCGCCATCGCGAAATAGCGGTAAATCATCTCGATCCAGGCCTTGTCCATGCTGACCGGGCCCGAGGGCATTGCCAGGTGCGCGGCCGAGATCGCCGCATGCGCGATGAAGGGCGAGGAGGCGCCGTAGCAGCCGGGCTAGTCGGGGCAGCCGAGCCCCGAATCGGTCAGGCGCGTGAAGCTGCCGAACACCACGAGGTCGAGCGTGAAGAAGGTTGTCATCCAGATGAGCTTGCGGAACTTATCGTCGTCGGCCTTCACCCACACATAGGACAAAGGCAGCAGTGCGATGGTCAGGCCGATCAGGCCCAGTTGCAGTAAGGTACATCCCGGAATTCTCGTTGAACCGCGGCCGTCGCCCGACCTCAGCCAATGCTCGACCATTTTGAGCAACTTCGTCACGCCTTTCTTGATGGTTCTTTTGAAATTTGAGTGGGTTAGGCGACATGCGGATTGATCTTCGAGAAGTCGAGCTTGCCGGCGATCAGAAACCGCACGGTGTGCATGGTCGTGAGGTTGGTGTATCCGCG
>JAYFSB010000006.1:0-20023 GCA_040946865.1 Burkholderia sp. | reverse complement strand
TCACCACCGCGCTGTGAGCCAGGCCGCTTCGACTATCGACGCCGATGTGCAGTGTCATGCCGAAGTGCCAATTGCCGCTCTTCTTCGTCTGACGCATCTCCGGATCGCGCGCCTTCTGTTCATTCTTCGTCGAACCCGATGCCACGATCAACGTGGCATCGACGATCGTGCCGCGACTGAGCTTCATACCGCTAGCCTGCAGCACCCGGCCCATCCCTGAAAAGATTGCCTCGTCGAGCTTGTGCTTCTCGAGCAGGCGTCGGAATTTGAGTATCGTTGTCGCATCCGGTACCGCTTCACGGCCCAAGTCGATGCCCACGAAGCGGCACAGGCTCGTGCTGTCGTAATGCCGCCCACGGCACGATACGTTCCATCGTGTCCAGCAACTCATCGCGCCGCGTACGTTTGCGCTTCGTCTCGAAGCTTGCACCCTCGTCAGCTGCCACCGCCAGCGTTTGCTGTTTCATTCTCGTTTGCCTTGCTCGGGTCATATCCACCTATCTATAACGGCTGGACCGCGGGGACGGTGGACTTGATCAGCATTGCCTTCGCATTTACGACTGGCCCAAACGCGCAGGCAAGCGATGCAAACACGAGATAGCTCTCGGCAAGCTTGTCATATTTTTAAGGCCCCGACCCAATTCCGCGGGAAGATCGCGCCATGGACTGCCGGTTCGGGCAATCCACAGCCTCGCTTCGAGGAATCAGCGATTGCTGGATGCCGTTCGGCCACGGTCGCCTTCCTTGTCCGGCAGGATAACTTGGACTTTGTTCTATATTTCGTCGCTCAGCAGTAACGTTCGTACCATACTGTCTCGTTACGCAAAAAAACAGGATATAAACACATTTTATCAAATGTAAACAAATCCTAGAATCCCCAGTGAGGCGCAGCGGCTGACGCGCCCGCCGTCCCACCCCGAAAATCCGAACTTTCCCGCTCGCCGAACCTCCGCCCTCACACCACTTTACGCGCGACTTTTCACGTATCACATTCACAAGTTGCACTAGCTCATTAATTTATAACGCGTTTTGGTTTGAGGGTCAGTTTGAGGACTTGCACGTAAGTCATTGTTCTAGCTAACAAAATTCGTCAAAAAATCGATGACTTCCCTTGACCGTTTCTGACCCTTCCTCTAAAGTGGGGGACAGTGAGAGAAAGTGTATTTTTGTGTGATCCGGGGAGCGGTTCCGGGTAGATTCTGAGTTAATTGGGCGGGTGCCGAGGCACCCCGATCGGGAGAGCGGAAAGTGTTCCAAGGGGCGTCAGCGCTGACGCTTGATGCGAAAGGACGGATGTCGGTGCCGTCTCGCTATCGCGAAGCGATGCAAGGACGGGGGACTGTGACCAAGCACCCGGATGGCTGCCTGTTGCTTTTTCCACGCCTCGAATGGGAGGTATTCCGCGCCAAGATTGCCGCGCTGCCGATGGATGCGCATTGGTCGCGCC
Organism: Burkholderia sp.; assembly: GCA_040946865.1. Classification (GTDB taxonomy): domain Bacteria; phylum Pseudomonadota; class Gammaproteobacteria; order Burkholderiales; family Burkholderiaceae; genus Burkholderia. Next base: position 18,576 of record JAYFSB010000006.1, on the reverse strand, counting down.
GCATTTTTCTCGGCAACGCGTCGGATGTCGATCTCGACAGTGCGGGCCGGATTCTCGTATCGCCCGAACTGCGCATGGCAGCTGGGCTGGAAAAGGAAGTTATGTTGTTGGGAATGGGTAGTCACTTCGAGTTGTGGGATTCGCAGACCTACATCGCGAAGGAGCAGGCGGCGATGGCGCAGGGCATGCCCGATGCGCTGAAGAACTTCACTTTCTGATTGCGGTGACGGAGACACCCGCGATGGGAAACGAATTCCAGCACCGCACGGTGCTCCTCGACGAGGCAGTGGATGCGCTCGTGACGCGACCCGACGGTACCTATGTCGACGGCACCTTCGGGCGCGGCGGCCATAGTCGCCTGGTGCTCGGCCGGCTCGCGGAAGGCGGCCGGCTGATCGCCTTCGACAAGGATCCGCTGGCGATCGAGACAGCGCGCCAGATTGGCGATACGTGTTTCTCGATCGTGCATGAAAGTTTTGCGTCGCTCGGCGGCGCGCTCGCTGAACGTGACATGCGTCGCGTGACGGGCGTGCTGCTGGATCTGGGTGTGTCCTCGCCGCAGATCGACGATCCCGAGCGCGGTTTCAGTTTTCGCGCGAATGGCCCGCTCGACATGCGTATGGATACGACACGCGGTGAATCGGCGGCCGACTGGCTGGCCCGCGTGTCGCTGCAGGAACTGACGGAAGTGATACGAGATTATGGGGAAGAACGGTTTGCTTTTCAGATTGCAAAGGCGCTTGTTGCTCGCCGGGCAGAATCCGATCGTCTCGGGCCCCTCGACAGCACGGGCGAGCTTGCCCAAATCGCGGGTCACGCCGTCAAGACACGTGAGAAAAGCAAGGATCCGGCAACCCGCACCTTTCAGGCTATACGGATTCACGTCAATCAAGAGCTTGCGGACCTGCAGGTCGTTCTAGAGTCCGCGTTGTCGTCGTTGGAGCAAGGGGGGCGGTTGGTCGTGATCAGCTTTCATTCGCTCGAGGATCGGATTGTCAAACGTTTCATGCAGACGCACGCGAGTACGCCGGCGGTTGACCGCCGCCTGCCGATCCGTGCCGTCGACCTCCCTTCGCCGCCCCTGAAGCTGCTCGGGCGCAAGTTTCCGAGTGAGGCCGAAGTCGCCGCCAATCCGCGTGCCCGGTCCGCCGTGATGCGCATCGCGGAGCGTGTCGCGCCATGAACCGTCTCAACATCTTCCTGCTGATCATCGTGATGGGCTGCGCCCTGTCGGTCGTCAACTCAACCAACCAGCAGCGCCAGATCTTCTTCCAGCTGCAGCGTGCGCAATCGCAGGAGCACCAGCTCCAGCAGGACTACGCGCAGTTGCAGTATCAGCAGAGCGCGCTGTCGAAGACCTCCCGTATCGGGCAGCTCGCCAACGATTCGCTGAAGATGCAGCCGATCGTGACCGGCCGCACCCAATATTTGACGCTGCCCAACGGTGTCGCGAAGGCTGTCGACGCGTCACTACCGAGTTCTGTGGCAGCGGGTGGCCGGAGGAGCGGGCGATGAAACAGCGCCAGTCGGAGTCGAGCGCGAAATCGAGTGTCAAGTTCGCATCGAGCCCGGTGCTTTCGGTGCAACTGCCGATGTGGCGTTCGAAGCTCGTGGTCTTTATGCTGTTCATGGCCTTCGTGGCCTTGGCCGCGCGCGCCTTCTGGATCCAGGGTCCCGGCAACGCCTTTTACCAGAAGCAGGGCGAGAGTCGTTATCAGCGCACGCTCGAATTGCAGGCCACACGCGGCAAGATCCTCGATCGTAACGGGCTGGTGCTCGCCGCCAGCCTGCCAGTGCGCGCCATCTGGGCGATTCCCGAATCGGTGCCGGGCGACCTCGACGCGGACAAGCTCACCCAGCTCGGCCAGTTGCTCGACATGAGCGTCACCGACCTGCATCGCAAGCTGTCCGAGGGCAAGAGCTTCGTCTACGTGAAGCGGCAAGTGCCCATCGAGGTGGCCGACAAGGTCGCCACGCTCGATATTTCCGGCATCTACGCCCGCAACGAATACAAGCGTTTCTACCCGGAAGGGGAGATCACGGCTCACTTGATCGGCTTCACCAACATGGAGGACGAGGGACAAGAAGGCGTCGAGCTGGCCAACCAGAAGATGCTGGCCGGCATCCCGGGCAGCCGTCACGTGATCAAGGATCGCGTCGGGCATATCGTCGAGGATGTCGACGAGCAGATGCCGCCGCACAACGGCACCGACGTCGATCTCTCGATCGACAGCAAGATCCAGTACATTACCTACGCGAACCTGAAGGCCGCAGTCGACAAATTTCACGCCAAGGCGGGCGCGGCAATCGTGGTCGACGTGCGCACCGGCGAGGTGCTGTCGCTGGTCAACTACCCGACCTACAACCCGAACGACCGTTCCCACCTGACCGGCGAACAGCTGCGCAATCGAGTGCTAACCGACGTGTTCGAGCCTGGTTCGATCATGAAGCCGTTCACGGTGTCGCTCGCGCTCGATCTGCGCCGCGTCTCGCCGACCACGCTGGTCGATACCGGCAACGGCCATTTCATTCTGGACGGCGCGCCGATTTCCGACGATGCCGGTTTCGGCGTGCTGACGGTGGGTGGCGTGATCCAGAAATCGAGCAACATTGGCGCGACCAAGATCGCCATGACGATGCGGCCCGAGGAAATGTGGAATATGTATACGAGCATCGGCCTTGGCCAGGTGCCGAAGGTCGGTTTCCCCGGCGCGGCAGCGGGTCGCTTGCGGCCGTGGAAGAGCTGGCACCGCATCGGGCAGGCCACTATGTCCTACGGTTATGGTCTGTCAGTCTCGCTGTTCCAGCTTGCGCATGCCTACACGGCGATCGCGCACGACGGCGAACTGATGCCGCTGTCGATCTTCAAGGTCAGCGAGACCCAGCCGCCGCAAGGCCCGCAGGTGTTCTCGTCGACCACCGCGCGCGAAGTGCGCGAGATGCTGGAGAGCGTAGTCACCAAGAACGGCACCTCGCCCGACGCGGCGGTGCCGGGCTATCGCGCCGGCGGCAAGAGCGGCACGGCCTACAAGCAGGTCGGCCGCGGCTACGACCACAAGAAGTACCGCGCGTCCTTCGTCGGCATGGTGCCAATGCCGAATCCTCGCATCGTGGTCGCTGTGTCGGTCGACGAGCCGACTGCGGGCAGTCACTTTGGCGGCCAGGTTTCGGGCCCGGTGTTCTCGGCGATCGTCGGCGATACGCTGCGCGCGCTGAACGTGCCGCCCAACATGCTGGTCAAGCAGCTGGTGTTGTCCGACGACACAGCGCCGGCATCCGGCGCACCGAAAACCAGCGGCGTGCAGAAGCTGGCCGCGTTGCCCGCGAGCCACCTTAGCGTGTCGAGTCGGGCACATAATCGACCAGGAGTCGTTCGATGAGTGTCGTTCGCAGTTCCCATCCGGCGCACTCCACCATCGCAGCCGAGCTCGCGTGGCTGCGCGCGCATGTGCAGCCACGCGCGAACCTGTATTCCGATTCGCGCGCCGTGCAGGCAGGCGACGTGTTCCTGGCCTATGCCGTCGACGGCGTCGACAACCGCTCGCATATCGCTGGGGCGCTGGCGCACGGCGCGGCGGTCGTGCTGGTGCAGCCCGAGGGTTTCGCGATCGATGCGCTCGATCCCGCCGTCGCGCACGCGGTGCCGGAGCTCGGCGTGCTGGCTGGCGAGATCGCCAGCGGCTGGTATGGCGACCCGAGCGACGCGATGTTCGCGGTCGGCGTGACGGGCACCAATGGTAAGACTTCCTGCACGCAATGGATCGCCACCGCGCTGAGTGCGCTGCGCACGCCCTGCGCGGTGATCGGTACGCTCGGCAGCGGTATGCCGGGTCGCCTGGTCGCGACCGGGTTCACCACGCCCGATGCGCCGCAGCTGCAGCGCAGCCTCGCGCAACTGCGCGACGAGGGTGCCAAGGCGGTGGCCATGGAGGTGTCCTCGCACGCACTGCAACAGGACCGCGTCAACGGCACCGCGTTCGACGTCGCTGTGTTCACCAACCTGACCCAGGATCATCTCGACTACCACAGGACTTTCGAGGCCTACAAGGCCGCCAAGGCGAAGCTGTTTGCCTGGCGCGGGCTGCGTCACGCCGTGGTCAACCGCGACGACGCGGCGGGCGGGTGGCTGCTCGCCACGCTGGCGGGGGACGCGCGCACGGTCGCCTACGGCATCGGTGAACGCGCCGATGCGCCCGAGGCCGATCGCCAGCTGATCGCGCACGAGGTACGCGCGACCGCGACTGGTATGGCATTCCGGCTCGAATCCTCATGGGGCGCGGCCGAGGTTGAGGTCGGCACACTCGGCCTGTTCAATGTCAGCAATTTGCTGGCCGTGCTCGGCACGCTGCTGGTCGCCGACGTGCCCTTCGAGGCCGCGCTGGCCGCGCTGCGCAAGCTCGAGTCGGTCAATGGCCGCATGCAGCGGCTTGGCGGCCGGAGCGCGAACGACGAACCACTGGTGGTGGTCGATTACGCGCACACGCCCGATGCGCTAGAGAAGACACTCGAGGCCTTGCGGCCGATCGCCGAGGCACGCGGCGGCGCGCTGGTCTGCATGTTCGGCTGCGGTGGCGATCGCGACGCGACCAAGCGTCCGCTGATGGGCAGCATCGCCGAGCGGCTCGCCGATCGCGTGGTGGTGACCAGCGACAATCCGCGCAGCGAGTCGCCGCTGGCGATTCTCGAGCAGATTGTGGGAGGCATGCACGTGCCTGAGGTCGTGCTGCAGATCGAGGACCGCGCCAGCGCGATCCTGCAAGCAGTGCGCGGCGCGGCACACGAGAACGTGGTGCTGCTGGCCGGCAAGGGGCACGAGGCAACACAGGAAATTATGGGCAAGAAGAGAGAGTTCTCGGATCAGGATCACGCGAGGCTGGCACTGGCCGCGCGCGCGACGCAGGCACATGGAGGCGGCGAATGACGATGCTGACGCTTCAGCAAGCCGCCGCGCTGATTCCGGGTGCCATTGTGATGGGCGACGAGAACGGGAACGTCTCGTTCTCGCGCGTGTCCACCGACAGCCGCAGCGTGGGCGAGGGCGACCTGTTCATCGCGCTGAAGGGCGAACGTTTCGACGCGCACGACTTCCTGGTCGACGTAGCCGCGCGCGGCACGAACGCGGCGCTGGTGTCGCGCGAGGGCGCGCCGGCCTCGCTGCCGCAATTGAGGGTAGTCGACACACGGCTCGCGCTGGGCGCGCTCGCGCCCGGCTGGCGCAGGCGTTTCGCGATTCCGTTGGTGGCGGTGACTGGCAGCAACGGCAAGACCACGGTCAAGGAGATGATCGCCTCGATCTTCGTGGCCGCAGTTGGCATCGACGCGCGCCTATCGACGGATAGCAACTTCAATAACGACATTGGCCTGCCGCTGACGCTGTTGCGCCTGAAGGCCGCGCACCGGCTCGCCGTGATCGAACTGGGGATGAATCATCCCGGCGAGACGCAGACGCTCGCGAAGATCGCCGCGCCGACCGTCGCGCTGGTGAACAACGCGCAGCGTGAGCACCAGGAATTCATGGCGACCGTCGAGGCGGTCGCGGTTGAGCACGCGTCGGTGATCCACGCGCTGGCACCGGACGGCGTCGCGGTGTTTCCGGCCGACGACAAGTACGCTGGCATCTGGCGCGTCGCGGCGACCGGCAACACGATCCTCGATTTCGCGCTGAACGATGTGGACCGAAGCACGGTTGCCGCCGTGACCGGAACCATGTCGGGCAGCGTGCTGGTGATCGAGACGCCGGTGGGGCGCATCGAGGTGCGCCTGCAGGTGCTCGGCGTGCACAACGTCCGCAATGCGCTGGCGGCCACGGCGGCGGCACTCGCCTCCGGCGTCGCGCTCGAGGCGATTCGCGCCGGCCTGGAAGCCTTCGAGCCGGTGCAGGGGCGCCTGCAAGTGAAGCGCGCGGCCGTCACGTCGTTGGCGGGCGCGATGCTGATCGACGACACCTACAACGCAAATCCCGATTCGATGAGGGCCGCGATCGACGTGCTGGCCCAGCAAGCCGCGCCGCGCGTGCTGGTGATCGGCGAGATGGGCGAGGTCGGCGACGAAGGGCCTGCCTTCCATCGCGAGATCGGCACCTATGCACGCGAGCGCGGTATCGACGCACTCTACGCGACGGGCAACGCCACGCGGGACACCTGCGCGGCCTATGGCGACACGGCCCGGCATTTCGATGAAATCGGCGGGCTGCTCGCGACACTCGACGCGACCGGCTTCGGCGCGGCGGCGACGCTGCTGGTGAAAGGTTCGCGCTATACCAGAATGGAGCGCGTGGTCGACGCGCTGACGAACCAACCCGCGCTGGACACCACGCTCGGCGCACACTGAGAAGGAAAGTAAGCAATGTTGCTGGCGCTGGCGCAATGGCTGCAAGGTGATGCAAGCTTTTTGCGCTTGTTCACATATCTGACATTCCGTTCGGTAATGGCCACCATCACCGCGCTTGGCATCGGCCTGGTCTGTGGTCCATGGGTGATCCGCAAGCTAACCGAGATGAAGGTCGGCCAGGCCGTACGCAAGAAGGGTCCGCAGACGCACCTGGTGAAATCGGGCACGCCGACCATGGGCGGTGTGCTGATCCTGATCGGCATCGCGGTCGCAACCCTGCTCTGGGGTGATCTGACCAACCGTTTCATCTGGATCGTGATGCTGGTCACCTTCGGCTTTGGCGTGGTCGGCTGGATCGACGACTACCGCAAGGTGGTCCACAAGGACCCGCACGGCATGTCCTCGAAGGAAAAGTATTTCTGGCAATCGCTGATCGGCCTGTTTGCCGCGGTCTACCTTGCCTTCAGCGTCTCGGAAGCCAGCAACGTGCGCGTCTTCGACCTGTTCATGGCCTGGACGCGCAGCGGCCTGTCGATGGGTCTGCCGGCGCGCGCCGATCTGATGCTGCCCTTCATCAAGTCGATCAGTTATCCGCTCGGCGTGTGGGGTTTCATCGCGCTGACCTATCTGGTAATCGTCGGCGCGAGCAATGCCGTCAACCTCACCGACGGCCTCGACGGCCTGGTGATCATGCCGGTGGTGCTGGTGGGTGCCTCGCTCGGCATCTTCGCCTACGTGATGGGCAGCTCGGTCTACTCGAAATACCTGCTGTTCCCGCATATTCCCGGTGCCGGCGAACTGCTGATTTTCTGCTCGGCGATGGGCGGCGCGGGCCTGGCCTTCCTCTGGTACAACACGCATCCCGCGCAGGTGTTCATGGGCGACGTCGGTGCACTGGCGCTGGGCGGCGCGCTCGGCACGGTGGCCGTGATCGTGCGTCAGGAAATCGTGCTGTTCATCATGGGCGGTATCTTCGTCGCCGAAACGCTGTCGGTAATGCTGCAGGTCACCTGGTTCAAGTACACCAAGCGCCGCTACGGCAAAGGGTGCCGCATCTTCAAGATGGCACCGCTGCATCACCATTTCGAATTGTCCGGCTGGAAGGAAACGCAGGTGGTGGTGCGTTTCTGGATCATCACGCTGATGCTCTGTCTGTTCGGTTTGTCCACCCTCAAGTTGCGGTAAAGGGATAGCAAGGATGTCTGGCGAGATGTTTGGAGATCAGCAACGGCCGATGGTGTTGGGGCTGGGACTCGGTGAATCGGGCCTCGCGATCGCGCGTTGGTGCGCGAGGTACGCCTGTCCGCTACGCATCGCGGATACGCGCGAGGCACCGCCGAATCTTGCCGCGCTGCGCGAGGCAGTTGCTGAGGCGGAATTCGTCGGCGGCACTTTCTCGCCCGCCCTGCTTGACGGTGGTGTCGAATTGGTCGCCCTGAGCCCGGGCCTGTCGCCGCAGGAACCCGCGCTGGCCGCACTGCTCGCGGCCGCGCGCGAACGCGGTATCTCGGTGTGGGGCGAACTCGAATTCTTCGCACGCGCGCTGGCGGCGCTTGCCGCGAAGGGTTACGCGCCCAAGGTGCTGGCGATCACCGGCACCAATGGCAAGACCACCACCACCAGCCTGACGGGCCTGCTTTGTAAACGCGCGGGGCGCTCGGTGGCGGTGGCCGGCAATATCAGCCCGGCCATGCTCGACAAGCTGTCGGCCGCGATCGACGTAGCCGCGCTGCCGGACGTGTGGGTGCTCGAATTGTCGAGCTTCCAGTTCGAAAGCGCGGAAAGCTTCGCGCCCGACGCGGCTACTGTGCTCAACATCACGCAGGATCATCTCGACTGGCATGGCGGCTTCGAGGCCTATGCGGTCGCCAAGGGCCGCATCTTCGGGCCGCGCACTGTGCGCGTGCTCAACCGCGACGACGCCGAGGTGATGAAGTTTGTGCCACCGTCGGCGGCCGCCGACGCGCCGCGCGTCATCACCTTTGGGCTCGACGAGCCGAGCCGCAAGGGCGATTACGGCCTCGCACGCGACAACGGCATCAACTGGCTGGCGGAAGCAGTCGACCGCGACGACAACGACGAGCCGGTCTCGCCGCGTCGCTGCAAGGTCGAGGCGGCCGCCGCGCCGAACCTGGCTTCCAAGCGCCTGATGCCGGCCGATGCGCTGCGCATCCGCGGTCTGCACAACGCGGCGAATGCGCTGGCCGCGTTCGCGCTGGCGCGCGCGATCGAACTTCCGTCGGCCGCGCTGCTGCACGGCCTACGCGAATACCGTGGCGAGGCGCATCGCGTCGAGCTGATCGCCTCGCTCGACGGCGTCGATTACGTCGACGACAGCAAGGGTACCAATGTCGGCGCGACGGTCGCCGCGCTCGACGGCCTGGCGCAGCACACCGTGCTGATCGCCGGCGGCGACGGCAAGGGCCAGGATTTCGCGCCGCTCGCAGCACCCGTGGCGCGCTGGTGCCGGACGGTGATGCTGATCGGCCGCGACGCGCCGCTGATTCGCGCGGCGCTCACCGAGACCGGCGTGCCGCTGGTCGACCACGCCACGCTCGAGGCGGCCGTGCAGGCCGCCAGCGTGATGGCCGAGCACGGCGACGTGGTGCTGCTGTCGCCGGCCTGCGCGAGCTTCGACATGTTCACCGGCTACGCGCATCGCGCTGCCGTGTTCCGCAGCGCACTCGAGGACATCGTACTCGATCGAGGTACGACGCTATGAGCTGGTCCGACGGTTTCGTCTCCCGTTTCATCGGCCAGCGCGAAGCCGGCGGTGCCTCCGTCGTCCGTGTCGTCTCGGACGACAGTGGGCTGGCCGCCGGCCTCGATGGGGTACGCCCGACACGCTTGTGCATGCTCGATTTCGACTACTCGCTGATGTGGGTGGCGATCGCTCTGCTCGGGCTCGGCGTGGTGATGGTCTATTCGGCCTCGATCGCGATGCCGGATTCGCCGAAGTACGCCGCCTATCACGATTACGCCTTCCTGCTGCGCCATATAGTGTCGCTGACGGTCGCCTTCGTGGCGGCCGTGTTCGCGTTCCGGGTGCCGATCGCGACCTGGGATAAGTGCGCGCTGCACCTGTTCCTGCTCGCGCTGGTGGCGCTGGCGATGGTGCTGATCCCGAACGTTGGCAAGGGCGTGAACGGCGCGCGCCGCTGGATTCCGCTTGGCATCACCAATATGCAGCCGTCCGAGATCATGAAGCTCGCGGTGACGATCTACGCGGCCAACTACACGGTGCGCAAGCAGGAGTACATGCAGAGCTTCGCCAAGGGCTTTATGCCGATGGCGGCCGCGGTCGGCCTGGTTGGCATGCTGCTGCTGCTCGAGCCCGACATGGGTGCCTTCATGGTGGTGGCCGCGATCGCGATGGGCGTGCTGTTCCTCGGCGGCGTGAATGGCAAGCTGTTCGGCGGCCTGGTGGCCACCGCGGTCGGCACTTTCACGATGCTGGTCTGGCTCTCGCCGTGGCGGCGTGAGCGGATTTTCGCCTATCTCGATCCCTGGGACGAGCGCTACGCGCAGGGCAAGGCCTACCAGCTCACCCACTCGCTGATCGCCTTCGGCCGCGGCGAGTGGTTCGGCGTCGGCCTGGGCGGCAGCGTCGAGAAGCTCAACTATCTCCCCGAGGCCCATACCGACTTCATCCTCGCCGTGATCGGCGAGGAGCTCGGTTTCGTCGGCGTGCTAGTAGTGATCCTACTGTGCTACTGGATCGTGCGCCGCGCTTTCGAGATCGGCCGCCAGGCGCTCGCGCTCGACCGCACCTTCGCGGGGCTGATGGCCAAGGGCGTCGGCATCTGGTTCGGCGCGCAGGCTTTCATCAACATGGGCGTGAACCTCGGCCTGCTACCGACCAAGGGCCTCACGCTGCCGCTGGTCAGCTACGGCGGCTCGGGCATCCTGCTCAACTGCATCTCGCTGGCGGTGCTGCTGCGCGTCGACTACGAGAACCGGGTGCTGATGCGCGGAGGCAAGATATGAGTGCCAAACCGCGCACGCTGATGGTGATAGCGGGTGGCACCGGGGGTCACGTGTTCCCGGGACTGGCCGTCGCGCATCGGATGAAAGCGCAGGGTTGGCGCGTGGTGTGGCTCGGCAATCCGGCCGGCATGGAAGCGAGCTTGGTGCCCAAGCACGGCATCCCGATGGAGCCGGTGCGCTTCGGCGGGCTACGCGGCAAGGGCCTGAAGACCAAGCTGACGCTGCCCTTCAACCTGCTGCGCGCTTGCGCGCAAAGCCTCGGCGCGCTGCGCCGCGTGCAGCCCGACGTGGTGCTCGGCATGGGCGGCTACATCACCTTCCCGGCCGGCGTGATGACGGCGCTGACGGGGTGCCCACTGGTGCTGCATGAGCAAAATTCGGTCGGTGGTCTGGCCAACAAGGTGCTGGCCAAGTTGGCTCGGCGCGTGCTGGTTGCCTTCCCCGGCACCTTGCCGAAGGCCGAGTGGACCGGCAACCCGATCCGCGACGAGATCGCGCATAGCGAGCTGCCGGCGGTGCGCTATGCTGCGCGCAGCGGTCCGCTGCGCCTGCTGGTGGTAGGCGGCAGCCTGGGCGCGGCCGCGCTCAACGAGGTCGTACCGCGCGCTCTGGCGCTGCTCTCGCCCGAGAGTCGCCCGCAGGTGGTGCACCAGGCGGGTGCCAAGCATATCGACATGCTGCGCTGGAACTATGATGTGGCGGGCCTGGCGGCCGGTCAGGACGTCGAGTTGCTGCCCTTCATCGATGACATGGCCGCGGCCTATGCGAACGCCGACCTGGTGATCTGCCGCTCCGGCTCGATGACGGTCTTGGAGATTGCTGCGGTGGGCGTCGCCGCGCTGTTCGTGCCGTTCCCGCACGCGGTCGACGATCACCAGACCCCCAATGCCGCTTTCCTGGCCGACCAGGGCGCGGCGGTCCTCATACAACAACGCGACCTGTCGGCTGAGCTGCTCGCCGACTGGTTGCGCGGCCAGAGGCGCGAATCGCTCACGCAGATGGCCGAACGTTCGCGCTCGTTCGCGAAGCCCGATGCCACCGATGTGGTCGCGCGCGTGTGCGCGCAGGCCGCGGGCGTGCACTTGGAATCGAAGTCATGAAACACATCGTCAAACACATCCATTTCGTCGGCATCGGCGGTGCCGGCATGAGCGGCATCGCCGAAGTGCTGGTAAATCTCGGCTACCAGGTCAGCGGCTCCGATCTGTCGCGCAATGCCGTGACCGACCGACTTGAGGCGCTCGGCGCGCGCGTGGCGATCGGCCACGACGCGGTCAATATCGAGGGCGCGAATGCCGTGGTGGTCTCCACCGCGGTGTGTTCGGACAATCCCGAGGTGCTGGCCGCGCGCCGGCTGCGCGTGCCGATCGTACCACGCGCGGTGATGCTGGCCGAGCTGATGCGCCTGAAGCAGGGCATCGCGATCGCCGGCACCCACGGCAAGACCACCACCACCAGCCTGGTGGTCAGCGTGCTGGCCGCTGGCGGCCTGGACCCGACCTTCGTGATAGGCGGCCGCCTGATCAGCGCCGGTGCCAACGCGCGGCTCGGCTCGGGCGATTTCATCGTGGCTGAGGCGGACGAGTCGGATGCCTCGTTCCTGAACCTGTATCCCGTCATCGAGGTAATCACCAACATCGATGAAGATCACATGGATACCTACGGACACGATTTCGCGTGCCTGAAACAGGCCTTCATCGAATTCACCCAGCGGCTGCCCTTCTACGGTAGCGCAGTGGTCTGCGTCGACGATCCGAATGTGCGCCAGATCATTCCCTTCATTTCGAAGCCGGTGGTGCGCTACGGCCTGTCGCCCGACGCCGAGGTGCGGGCCAAACAGGTCGACGCGCGCGACGGCCGCATGCACTTCACGGTGATCCGCGACGGCCATGCGCTGTTGCCGGTGGTGCTGAACCTGCCGGGGCTGCACAACGTGCAAAACGCGCTGGCGGCGATCGCGATCGCCACCGATCTCGGAGTGGCGGATGTGGCGATCCAGCAGGCGCTGGCCGACTTCAACGGTGTTGCCCGGCGCTTCCATCGCTATGGCGAACTCGCTGCTGCCGACGGCAGCAGCTACACGCTGATCGACGACTACGGCCATCACCCGGTCGAGATGGCGGTCACCATCGCAGCGGCGCGCAGCGCGTTTCCGGGCCGCCGGCTGGTGCTGGCATTTCAGCCGCATCGCTATACGCGCACGCGCGACTGCTTCGAGGATTTCGTCAACGTGCTGTCGACCGTCGACGCACTGGTGCTGACCGAGGTCTATGCGGCCGGCGAGGCGGCGATTCCAACCGCTAGCGGCGAGGCCCTGTCGCGCGCGCTGCGCGCGATCGGTCGAGTCGATCTGAGTTTCGTTGCCAGCGTCGACGAAGTGCCGGCCACGCTCGCCCAGGTGGCGCGCGCGGGCGATGTGGTGATCACTATGGGTGCGGGTTCGATCGGCGCGGTGCCGGGTCGGATCGTGCAGCAACAGAATGGATGACATGAGCGGGATCGATCCGAAACATTTCGGCAAGGTGGCGGTACTGTTGGGCGGCGTGTCCGCCGAGCGCGAGGTATCGCTGAAATCGGGCACGCTGGTCGTGCAGGGGCTGCGCGAGGCCGGCATCGACGCGCATCCGTTCGATCCGTCGGAGCGGCCGCTGGCCGCGCTCAAGGACGAGGGCTACGTGCGCGCCTTCAACGCGCTGCACGGCGGCTACGGCGAGAACGGCCAGATCCAGGGCGCGCTCGACTTTTACGGTATCCGCTACACGGGCACCGGCGTGCTCGGCTCGGCGCTCGGACTCGACAAGTTCCGCACCAAGCTGGTCTGGCAGCAGACCGGCATCCCCACGCCGCCGTTCGAGGCGGTGCTGCGCGGTGACGATTATGTCGCGCGCGCGAGAGAGATCGTCGCGAAGCTGGGCCTGCCGCTGTTCGTGAAGCCGGCCAGCGAGGGCTCGAGCGTCGCGGCGATCAAGGTCAAGGATACGGCGGCGCTGCCGGCCGCGCTCGACGAGGCGGCGCGACACGACAGGATCGTGTTGGTGGAGAAGAGCATCGAGGGCGGCGGCGAGTACACCGCCTGCATCGCCGGCGACCTAGACCTGCCGATGATCCGCATCGTGCCGGCCGGCGAGTTCTACGACTACCACGCGAAGTACATCGCTGACGACACGCAGTACCTGATTCCGTGCGGTATCAAGGTCGGCCGCGAGGCCGAATTCAAGCGTCTCGCGCGTCGCGCCTTTGACGTGTTGGGCTGTACCGACTGGGGCCGCGCCGACTTCATGCTCGACGCGGTGGGCAACCCGCATTTCCTGGAAGTGAACACCGCACCGGGTATGACCGATCATTCGCTGCCGCCCAAGGCGGCGCGCGCGGTCGGCATCAGCTACTCGGAGTTGGTGGTGAAAGTGCTGGCGATGACGCTCGAAGACTGACGGGACACGGGACGCAACAATGTGGAACAACATTCGCCAACTCAACCTCGCGGCCAGCGCTCTTTACGCGCTGCTGCTGTTCGGTTGTACGGCGGCGGGCTGCTACTGGCTGATCCAGCGTCCAGCGTTCGCGTTGCGGACGATCCTGATCGACGGCGACACCGAGCATATCAACGCGTCGACGGTGCGCGCCGGGGTGGTCGGGCGGCTGAAAGGCAATTTCTTCACGGTCGATCTCGACACCACGCGAGTCGCGTTCGAGCAGATGCCGTGGGTGCGCCACGTCAGCGTGCGGCGCGTCTGGCCGAACGTGCTGGCTGTTACGCTGGAGGAGTACAAGCCGCTGGGTACCTGGGGCAGCGGCCAGCTCGTCAGCACCGACGGTGAGCTGTTCACGGCTAACCAGGGCGAACTCGACGAAAAACTGCCGGCTTTCGACGGACCGGATGGCAGCGCCAAGGAAGTGGTGCAGCGCTATCGCGACTTCGCGAAATGGCTCGCGCCGCTCGATTCGGTGCCCGAGGAGGTGACCCTGTTCTCGCGCTACGCCTGGACGGTGAAGCTAGCCAACGGCATGAAGATCGAATTCGGCCGCGAGCGCAACGGCGACACGCTGCCGGACCGCGCGCACCGGCTGGTCGCTGCGTGGTCGGCCGTGACGCAGCGATGGGGCAAGGACATCAAGTACGCGGACCTGCGTTATCCGAACGGTTTTGCGATTCGGGCGGCGAACATGCGGTTTCTGAGCGACGCCGACAAGGCCAAAAAGTAACAAGACATCACACGCAAAAGTACTTATGAGCAAAGACTACAAGGATCTGCTGGTTGCCCTCGACATTGGCACTTCGAAGGTCGTGGCCGTCGTGGCAGAGCTGAAAGGCGAGGGCCGCTACGAGGTGATCGGGCTTGGCCAGAGTGAGTCGAAAGGTCTCAAGAAAGGCGTGGTGGTGAACATCGAGGCCACCGTGCAGTCGATCCAGTGTGCGCTCGAGGAAGCCGAACTGATGGCCGACTGCAAGATCACGAACGTGTTCACGGGGATCGCCGGCAGTCACATACGCAGCTTCAACTCTAGCGGGATGGTGGCGATCAAGGAGAAGGAGGTCACCCAGACCGACGTGGCGCGCGTGATCGAGACCGCCAAGACGATCAACATCCCGACCGACCAGCAGGTGCTGCACATCCTGACCCAGGAATTCATCATCGATAGCCAGGAGGATGTGCGCGAGCCGATCGGTATGAGCGGGATCCGCCTCGAGGTAAAGGTGCACATCGTGACGGGTGCGGTTAGCGCCGCGCAGAACATCGTCAAGTGCGTGCGCCGCTGTGGGCTGAAAGTGAACGACCTGATCCTGCAGCCGCTGGCTTCGTCGCTGGCAGTGCTGACTGAGGATGAGAAGGATCTCGGCGTGGTGCTGGTCGATATCGGCGGTGGCACCACCGACATCGCGATCTTCGCCGAGGGCGCGATCCGCCATACCGCGGTGATTCCTATTGCTGGCGACCAGATAACCAGCGACATCGCGATGGCGCTGCGCACGCCGACGCCCGACGCGGAGGACATCAAGGTCAGCCACGGCATCGCCAAGCAGGCGCTGGCCGACCCCAACGAGATGGTCGAGGTGCCGGGACTCGGCGAGCGCGGCCCGCGCACGCTGTCACGCCAAGCGCTGGCGGCCGTCATCGAGCCGCGCGTCGAGGAGCTGTTCTCGCTGGTGCGGCAGGTGGTGCGCGAGTCGGGTTACGAAGAGTTACTGAGTTCCGGTGTCGTGCTGACCGGTAGTGCTGCGATGATGCCGGGCATGGTCGAACTCGGCGAGGACATCTTCCTCAAACCGGTGCGCATCGGCGTGCCGGAATATGCGGGCGGCCTGGCCGATGTGGTGCACAATCCGCGCTACTCGACGGCGATGGGGCTGCTGGTGGAAGGCAGCGCGCAACGAATGCGCGGGCGCAAGATCGCCGTCGTGCAGTCCTGTTCCGCGGGCCAGATCTTCACGCGCATGAAGGACTGGTTTCTGAGTAATTTCTAAAGATTTGAGCGCTGGTGCCGGCGGCCGGCGCGCGGACAGGAGGTTGCCCGATCTCCTGCCGGATAACGGCCGAGCAGCTTTATCTTTTTTGACGGAGGCAACAATGGAATTCGAAATGCTAGAAACCGAGACCAACGGCACCATCATCAAGGTGATCGGGGTCGGCGGCGCGGGCGGCAATGCCGTAGCGCACATGATCAACCGTGGTGTTCAGGGCGTTGATTTTGTCGTCATGAACACCGACGCACAGGCGCTCTCACGCTCGCGTGCACCGAACGTGATCCAGCTCGGCAACACCGGCCTTGGTGCCGGCGCGAAGCCGGACATGGGTCGCGCGGCGGCGGAGGAGGCGCGTGAGCGCATCGCCGATTCGCTGCGCGGCGCGCACATGGTGTTCATCACCGCCGGCATGGGTGGCGGCACTGGCACTGGCGCGGTGCCGGTGGTAGCGCAAATCGCCAAGGAAATGGGCATCCTGACGGTAGGGGTCGTCAGCAAACCGTTCGAGTTCGAGGGTGGCAAGCGCATGCGCGTGGCCGAGGCGGGCGCGCAGCAGCTCGAGGACAATGTCGATTCGCTGATCGTGGTGCTCAACGACAAGCTGTTCGACTTGATGGGCGACGACGCCGAGATGGACAAGTGCTTCCAGTGCGCCGACGATGTGCTCAACAACGCCGTGGCCGGCATCGCCGAGATCATCAATGTCGACGGCCTGGTCAACGTCGACTTCGAGGACGTGAAGACGGTGATGAGCGAGCAGGGCAAGGCGATGATGGGGACCGCGACGGTCGCGGGCGTCGATCGCGCGCGCCTGGCCGCCGAGCAGGCGGTCGCGAGCCCGCTGCTGGAAGGCGTGGATCTGTCGGGTGCGCGTGGCGTGCTGGTTAACATCACCTCGAGTCGTTCGCTGCGTCTGTCGGAAACGCGCGAAGTGATGAATACTATCAAGAGCTACGCCGCGAAAGACGCGACCGTGATCTTCGGTGCGGTCTACGACGACGCGATGGGTGATGCGCTGCGAGTGACGGTGGTCGCCACCGGCCTGGGCCGTGTCGCGAAGAAGCAGCAAACCACGCCGATGACGCTGCTGCGCACCGGCACCGACAACCAGCCGGTTAGCACGGTCGGGCACAGCTACGCGCCGGTGCACGTGAACACGGCGGACTACGGCGCGCTCGACACGCCGGCGGTCTGGCGCAATTCGCGCGAGACGGCGACTTCGCACGTGCAGGCGCTGCAGGAAAAGGGCGTCGACACGTACGACATCCCGGCCTTCCTGCGCAAGCAGGCCGACTGACCAGCAAGGGGCCCTGGCCGCCCGCTCGGCCAGCAACGGACCTGACGCGTTGTGAACGCAACCGCAATAGGCCTCGTCGCTGTCGAGGTCGGGCCAGGCCAGCTTGCACTTCGCATTCGCAAGGCGGGATGGGCCTTGCCGTCCCTGTCGTTTACGTCGCCTGCAACCGCATCGCAATGAATGACCAGTCATGATTCAAGGCCCTCTTGAAATTTGAGTGGATTATGCGACATGTGGGTTGATCTTCGAGAAGTCGAGCTTGCCGGCGCTCAGAAACAGCACGGTGCGCATGGTCGTGAAGTTGGTGTATCCGCGCGCCTTTCGCTTGGCGGCCTGGAAGAGTCCGTTGATGGCTTCCAGGAAGTCGTTGGTCTTGACCGCGTCTGGGTCCAGGCGACGATGCCGTCGAAATGACTTTGGATCATGCGGGCGACGTCCTTCATCGGATCGGCCTTCGAGCGCATGACGTTCGTGCACCACTGCTCGCGCATTTCGCTGACGACGTTGATCTGTTTGCGATTGAGAATCTCCCGAAGTTGCTCGCGATAGCGCTACGCGCGGGCGATCCGCTTGGTCGTAACGTTCACGATCAGAGCATCGAGATCGGCGCATTGCGCGGTGGTCAGCCGGTCGCGATCCTTCAGCAGCGGCCATCGCAATCCCTTGAATTCCGGATCAGTTCGCTGCTCGGTTCGCCGCATTGGGTCCACGGCTTTCGACACACATGAGCGACGACGTGGAACTTGTCGAAGATGATGCGAGCATTCGGTAGGATCGCCTCGACGCCTTTGATGAACGCGGGCGACATGTCAATGTTGACCGACGTGATCTGCTTGGGCTCCCCCCATGCTCACGCAGGCTCGCGACGAACGCTTCGATCGTCGCAGCATCCATGCCTTCGGTCACGAACACGACTTTGCGTTCGAGCGCATCAGCCACGAGCGTCAGGTAGTTGTGTCCATGCTGGTAGGACGTTTCGTCGACGGCAATGCTCGTCATGTCGGACAGGTCGATCTCGGCGAGCGCGAGTTCGACATAGCGTTTGCAAATGGCGTTCACTCGATGCCAGGACTCGCCGATAGTACGGGCGACTGCGGTGAACGACATCTGCTGGGCGAGCATCAGCACCATTGCCTCGAACAGCAGCGTGACCCTTGAGCTTGCCGGCTCACTCGGGCTCAACGAGCGCCACGCGGCCGTCAAGGCAGCTTGATGCGAGGCGTGAGCACTTCGAGAAAGCAGTCGTGCCGGAAGAAGTTCAAGTGCCGGCAGCACTTGACAACGGTGTCGTGCACAGGATGGCCGCCGGCGATCTCTGGATGCGGGAAGCGACTGCCGGCAACGAAATCGATGTTGACCGTCAACCGCTTCGCAGCCGCGTCGAAATCGATGCCATTCACGAGCCACGGATCGCTGATACTCAAAGCCGTCTCGAACAACTTGCTATGCATGACTACCGTCGCTCACGTGCAAATCGGGCAATTTACCACCCACTCGA